>CAYSXM010000505.1:0-4183 GCA_964434905.1 uncultured Pirellulales bacterium
TTTACGCTGGAAGAGTTTCGCCGAGCGCGCGACCTGCTCGACAAGCGGGCTTCGCCCCCGGCGCCGGCGGTAACGCTAGAGCGTTTGGAAGTGCGGAGCACCGCCGCCGGCGAACTTTCCACGTCCGAGGTGCACCTGCATTTCCGCGTGGCCGAGCCGGGTTGGTTGCGCGTGCCGGTGGCCCTGCCGCAATTGTTGCTGACCGCATTGCCTGAATTGCGTGGCGCCGGCGAAGTGCGATGGCAATTCGACTCGCAACTGCCGGGGCATGTGCTGTGGCTACGCGGCTTGCCGGTTGACCAACCAGCAGAGGTGGTATTGGTCGGCCAGATTCCGTTGACCGCGCTGCCGGGCGGGGCCCGCTGGCATGCGACGCTACCCTGGGCAGCCCTGTCGACGGGAACGTTCTACTCGACGGTAGACGATCCGGTGTGGGAAACTCCGGCCGGTCGGACTCGGCGCGAGATCCCGGCCGAAGGGTCGCTGGGACCGGCCGTCGAGTTGACGGGATTGGGTGGTGAAACCCAGGTGGCGTGGCAGTCGCGTGCCGTAGCAGCCGGCGCCCCGCCTCGTTTTCAAGTGCGCGAACAAACCGTGTGGAGCTGGGACGGCAGCCGGTGGCAGGCCGATGCCAGCTTGGAATGGTTTGGTTCAGGCAGTCCGCCAGCGCAGGTCACGATCGAATTGCCCCGGGGCATGGTCGCCGTACCGTCGGCCAATGTCGAACAGGAAGTCGAGCCGCAACTTGCTGCCGATGCGGCATCGAACCCAGACGGGCCAAGCGCTCAGCGGCTGCTGGCGAAGTGGACCCAAGTGGCGGGCCGCCCGCCCGGCATCCGGCTAGGGGCCGTCTCCACGCCCGGGGCCGTCGAGCGGCCGCACGCCCTGGGTGCGTTTCGCGTGGGTCAGGCGTGGGGGCAGTCGGGGCAATGGGCCGTGGTGGTCGACCCCGCCTGGCAAGCGGAAATGGTCGCGGAACAAGGCGCCACGGCGATCGACGTGGGCGTGGTTTCGGAATCGTGGCGGCCGTCCCACGCGGTGGCCGCGTTCGAGTGGGGCACGGCAGCGGCCTCGGTCATGGCGCACCTGGCCGAACGACCGTCGTTTGTCGCGGCAGAACCGCGCTACGAGCTATCGGTGCAACGCGAGGCACTGCGGCTTACGGCACGGCTGAACTATGCCATTCGAGGCCCCAAGCTCCACGAGGTGTTGATCGATTTTCCGGGCTGGGAGATCGAGAGCGTAGGCCCCGAACGATTGATCAACGGTCCGGCGCTGTCGCCAGGGGACACGGCACCGTTGGTCATACCACTTGCGCAGCCAACGGCGGGCGAATTGACCATCGAGGTCCGCGCTCGCGCTCCACTGCCCGATACTTCCGCGCCGATCGACGTGCGATTGCCGGTGGTACACGGCCACGCAGTCGCACCGGCAACCGTGGTGGTCGACGCCGTGGAAGAAGTGGAACTGTACCCGCGTAGGGAATCTTTGTTGGGTTTGGTAGAGACGGTATCCGATGCGGCGTCCAACTCGAACCCCCGCGGTTGGTACTATCGGGCGACATCGGCCGCGCGGTTCGTGGCGGACTATCGCGTGTTACCCCGCCAGGTGGCCGTTGACGTCGACAGCCGGGTCACCTTGGGCGACCGCACAGGGCGCGTCGACCAGCGTCTGAACTATCGAGTGGCGCACGGAGGGCTCGATCAGATCGTGCTCGACGTGCCGGCGGCGGCGGCGGATCGGTTGGAACTGCGACAAGACGGTGGCCCCTTGAAATTCACCATCAGCCCGGTGGTCGAGGGTCAGGCACGCGCGACGCTAACCGCCACGCTGGCAGGCAAGCCGTTGGGTGTCATTCAGTTGCTGGTGGGCTATCGTTTCGACCTGCCCGCGTTCGCTCCGGGCTCGGTCACGCCGTTGGAAGTGCCGCTGGCCTGGCCACGCGAGGTGGACCCGGGCACCTTTCGCGCGGAAGTGGTGGCTCCCTCGGAAACCCAGTTGGAATTGCGCCCCGAGTCGGTGTGGGAGCACGATCCGTCGGCAGGCACTGCTGGCGACGCGTTGCGGGGACTGCGGCTGGCAACTCGCGAGGCGCAGGCTGGAATTGAATTGGCGGTTCGTCGCGAGGCAACCGACGCCGCTCGGCCGTGGTTGGCGGAACGCGTGCTGATTCGGACCCAGTTGAACGCCAAGGGTCGTTTCGAGCGCCTGCTGGCCCGGCTGCGACCGGGAACCATGACGGTGGAATTGGCGCTTCCCACGGGCACGCAGCGCGGCGACGTGCAGGTGCTGATCGATCGACAACCCTATCCGGCGCGCACCACGGCCGCAGGACGGTTAGCATTGGCGTGGAGCGGTACGGAAGCAAGTCGCTCGCGACTGCTCGAAGTGCGTTATCGCACGCCCTACCCTCGTTCGCTACGAGGGACGATCCGGCTCGAACCAGCCCGGCTGCTCGACGACCATTGGGCGCGGGATGTGTGGTGGCAACTGGAAGTACCGCGCGACATGTACCTGTGGACCGCGCCGATCGACTATACCAGCGAGCAACAGTGGACCTTGGGGCCGACCGGATTGGCACGTCGCCCCACGACGCCCACGGCCGAGTTGGAGCGCTGGCTAGGTGCGGTGGGCGAACTGCCCGAATCGTTGGGGGTGAATCGCTATGCGTTTAGCAGCCTCGACCAGGCGCCCGATCTCATTGTGCGTCTGGAGGATCGCACCACGTTGGTACTCGGAGCATCGGGGTTCGCGCTCATCTTGTTATTGTTGGCGCGGCAGGTACCGGTGTGGCGACATCCGTTGAGTCTGGCCTTGGGCGTGCTGGTCGTGCTGGTGGCGACGGCGCGGTTTCCGGATGCCACGATACTGGCCGCCCAGGCTGGCGCATTGGGCGCGGTGTTGGGCCTGTTGGCGACACGCTTCGGAGCGCGTGCCGCGGCCGCTCCGACGGGAAGTGTCTTGATACGCAAGAGCCGGGGGGATCGCAGTTCCCACGGTTCGCGGCGGACACACGGCACGAGTGGCCCCCCTTCGACGGAATCAGCGGCCCGGTCGCTGGCAGCACCCGACGATTCGACATGATCTCCCACGCCACAATTCGTCGAGAGCGGCGCGACCGACATTGCGTTCGAGCCGCGGCAAGGCTGTGTTGCTGTCTCGCGCTCTGCGCGCTGTCCGTTGTGGCGGGCGCTGGGGAGCAGGACCAGCCGGCCGTGGTGGGATCGTTCCGACGAGTGCATGTACCGGCCGATCGCTTGCACGACTGGCCCTGGGGCGCCGAAGCCTATCTGCCGATCGAACCTGCCGAGTTCCAGCAGGTGCTTGCGGCCAGCCGGGAGCGGCCACCAGCGCCTCCCGATGCCACGGCGCGCGTCGTCGCGGCCCAGTGGAACTTGCGAGTCGAGAATGAAACGCTGCTGGCCGGGCATGGCGTGCTGACGCTGGAGCAAGCGGGCGCGCCAGGCGCGGTGCTCTGGGATTTGGGACAAGTACGACTGACCTCACTGGCCTGGAGTAACGAGCCTGCGCGCCCGGTCGCGCTCGGGCGCGGCGCCGACGGTCGCGACTGGCTGTGGGTCGACGCGCCCGGGAAAATCGTGGTGGATTGGCGGCAAACTGCCGTGCCGTCCGACGACGCGTTCCCAGCCACGAGCCCTGAGGCACCACAAGGGATGTCTCGGTATCCACTGACACTGATCCCCTGTCCGGCGGCGACCGTGCAGTTGAATGTGCCGAAAACGTGCACCCCTCGGGTGGATGCCGGTCTGTTACGAGAAGGGGAGCCGGCCGAGACGGGTCGGCAAGTGTGGCATTGGCAACCCAGTTCCAGCGCCAGGGGATGGTTGGAATTGTCGACGTCCGAGGCGACGGCAGTGGTCACAGCGAGGGTTCAGCGCCAATTCCGATGCGAGCTACAAGGTGGCGACGCTCGGCTCACGGCGCAGTTCACCCTGACCAATGCGGCGCTGACCAACGAAATCACGTTGGTGCACGACCCACGCTTGGTGGTCCTCGATGCGACCCACCTCGACCAGGTGGCACGCGTGGTACCGGTCGAAGCTGCAGGACCAATGGGCCAAACTCGACTGGCGTGGGACCAGCCAGTGGCCGCCGCTGCCGGACCGATCATGGTGCGCTGCATGGTGCCCGTCGTACACGGCAGCCCTTGGAAAGTGCCCAC
>CAYSXM010000506.1:0-4181 GCA_964434905.1 uncultured Pirellulales bacterium
ATGAAGGGTGGGCTTCGATACCACCCGGATGTCGATATCGACGAGGTCCGCTCGCTGGCGTCGCTGATGACCTGGAAGACCGCGGTGGTGAACATTCCCTATGGCGGCGCCAAAGGGGGAATTGCCGTCGACCCCCGCAAGTTGAGCCTGCGCGAATTGGAACTGATTACCCGCCGTTTCGTCGACGAAATCCATGACCTGATCGGGCCCGATACCGACATCCCTGCGCCCGACATGGGCACGGGTCCCGAGGTGATGGCGTGGATCATGAACCAGTATGCCAAGTATCACGGATTCAGCCCTGCGGTGGTGACGGGCAAGCCGGTCGAGATGCATGGCCTGCCAGGCCGTGAGGAAGCCACCGGTCGTGGAGTAGGGATTTTTGCCGTCAAGCTTGCGAGTCGCCTGGGGCGCAAGCCGAGCGAGACACGGGTCGCCTTGCAGGGGTTTGGCAACGTGGGTTCCCACGCGTCCAAATTTCTGAGCGAAGCCGATTTTCGCGTGGTGGCGGTCAGCGATGTCAGTGGAACCTATTATCGGCCCCAAGGGCTCGACGTACTCGAAGCAGTGCGCTATGCGCGCGAACACCAGAACTCGTTGGCGGGTTTCCCGGGCGCGGAGCACCTGCCTGGCGACGATCTGCTGTATCTCGATGTCGAACTGCTGATTCCGGCGGCGCTGGGCGGCGTGATCAACGAGTCGAACGTGGCGCGGGTGCGGGCACCCATCGTCATCGAGGCGGCCAACGAACCGATCGACCCGACAGCCGACGATCTGTTGGCGGCGCGCGGCACGACCATTCTGCCCGATGTACTGGCCAATGCCGGTGGCGTGACGGCGAGCTATTTCGAATGGGTGCAGAATCGCCAGCACTATAGCTGGGGTTTGAATCGGGTGCGGCAAGAGCTTGATCACGTATTGTCCGAGGCGTTCGAACGCGTATGGGAACTGGCGGCCGAGCGACGCGTGAGCCTGCGCACGGCCGCATATGTGTTGGGTATCGGCCGCGTGGGGCGGGCCACGATTCTCGGAGGTATTCAATGACGCTGCGAGCGAGCGTTGCTACCCTGGCAGCCCGTTGAGTTCGAGCCGGGCGAGTTGGTGCTGCGACAAGGTGCAGCGTGCCAGAACCCGTGGGTGGTGCTGGCGTGCAGTTGCCTGGTGCTTCGCCAGGCAGCCCAGGCGGGCAGCGCTCCCGTGGTGCTCGCGGAACTAGAGACCGGCGCGCAATTTGGAGAGATGACGTTTTTTAGGCCAGCGCCCCATTCGGCCAGCGTCCGGGCGAAAACGCGATTGCAATTGCTGGGCCTCGCCCGAAATGATTTCGATGACCTGGTGGCGGGGCTCTGCGCGGTCGCCTACAAACTGGCGGTGAATACGGTGGCCGGCCTGGCCCAAAGGCTGCGCACCATGGACGCCTGGGTTTCGGAACTCGTGGCCGAGGAACTGGCTGTGTCGCACGCGGCGGGCTTGGCCACTCAACGTGAGGAGTGGTTGAAGTTCAAGAACAAGATGTTCTCGAAGTGGAATCTCTGACAGGTCGCGCAATATAACGGCTCGTAGCGCTAGCGTGGCGGTCTCCCGATTGGACCGTCTAAACTCGGTCCTTTGACCCGATTATTCATGAGCCTTCTGCTGCGGAAGCGAACGTGTCGCTTCTGCTGCGTCAAACCGCAATTGCCCCTGACTCACGTATTCACCAATGCGCTGCGCGGGCCGATCACGGTTTTCCTGGCGGCCATAACACTTTCGATCCTTCGCGCCGACGGTCATGGACAATCCGGGTATAACGACCGAGCCTGTTGAGGTGCTCAACAGGCTGCGATCGCCATGGCGGAACAAGAGTTTTCGGCACTAGTATCGCAGGTTCAACTGCAAGTATGTGCGGTGTCCGAACAGATCACCTCGATTGGACACCAAGTATTCCCAGCCGCCACCGATTTCGACTCGGCTTCGGGGCTTCCATTTCAGACCGGCCAACATGGTCACAATGTCGTTGCCTGCCACGTCGTTCGATCCGAAGTTGATTAGATCGGTGCCCTCGAAGTTGAAGGGAAACTGACGGCCGCTTTCTAACCAGTGAAACCAGTTGGTTTCCCACATGGCGTACCAGCCAGTGCTGGGCCGCGCGCCTTCGTAGAATCTCCAAGCGGCGCTGTTCGACCAGTAGAACATCTGGCTACCCTCGTTCGGGTTGACCGGCACACGGAATCCCGCGCCGCTGAGCCAGAACAAGTCGTTCGTTAGTCGCAGGCCATTGGTGGCAAAGAAATGGAAGTCGCCGTCGCCTAGCCCCTGGAACACCTGGCGCGACCCCGACGCCGGTTCGAAGGTAAAGCCAGGGCTGAAGACCCACTGGCTACCGGGGCGGCGAATCAAGTTGTACTTGAACCCTGCCGCGATGCCGGCCAACCCATCGCGATTGCCGAGCCCCGGGGTGTTGATATCGATCCAGCCGTCCTTGGTGGCGATGAACGACAATCGTTGCGTCAGCGCGGCCCGAATCTGCATCGCATAAACCTGCGCGTCTCCGCCCTGCAATACCGGCTGGGAACGTGGAAAGCTATGCTCGACGAAGATCGGCCGGACTTCCGTCAGCGTCCGCGGGTCTTCGAAGAACAAGGGGTTCGAGATGGGGCTGACGAAGTCGTTGTAGCAAGGATCGGTGGGAGCAAAGAGTCCCAGTAGTCGCCGCGATCCTCTCCGCGTAGAGCCGCAATCTGAAACGTAACTCGAGCAATGGCTCGACAACGCCGCGTCGAACAACGACGGCTTCAAGGGCTCTTCCGAAACGATCGTATCCGAATCAGACGAGCCGGCGCCAGCGCTCAGACTGATCGACTCGTATTCGGCCACAGCCCGGGTCGTGGAAGTGAGCACAAACGCTCCTGCGACCAAGGCCAACGACCATTTCCGAGCAACTGCAAGCATGACTTCCCTCCTTGGAATGGCGCCCACTTCCCTGACCGCGGTGTACGGACCGTTTGCGATACTCAACGACCGCTGGTGTCTGCCGAGATTCACCGTCGCCACCACGCGAGGCCGGCGATCTACCACTGCCTGAGTGACCGCGACACAAGATTCAGTCGACCGCCCGTCGGCTAGGTAAATACTGCGCCATGCCCTGTAACTGCTTCGACGGCAAGGGCTACACCGATAGACGCTCCCTTCGACCGACAGAACCCGCAATGTTTGACATCGCAGCCAGGCTTCCAGGCGTTTCGGTGGATGTACCAAGGGCCTGGAACTAATTGCACAGCCAGCAACTGGCTGTTCTTGCGGTGTGTGGCGCGCGCAGGATTGATAGCACCGCGCGCGAGATCACGTCAGGCCGCGGACGTGAGAACTTGCCGAGCCGGATGACGTCACGTCGCCACGGCTACTTGGCATAGGGAGAGGACGAAGGTCGCGGCGCTTCGATGCCGCGCCGCGCGTCGGCCGCTGCATCGGTCAACGCGGCGATGGCCCGATCGACATCGGCCTGCGTCACATCGAGATGTGTCACGGCGCGCAGCGACTTGCGGCCGATGGCGTTGATCAACACGCCCTGGCGTTGCAAGCGTGCAGACATTTCAGCGGGCGAGCCCAGCGTGGTGTCGACGTCGAAGATGACGATATTGGTGTCAATGCGCGCTGGACGCAGAGTCAGCCCTGCGATCGAAGACAATCCGGCCGCCAGCCGCTGCGCGTTTGCATGATCTTCGGCCAGGCGATCGATGTGATGATCCAGGGCGTGCAGCGCGGCTGCGGCCAATACGCCTGCCTGTCGCATGCCTCCGCCAAACAGCTTGCGAAAGCGCCGTGCCTGGCGAATCGTCGTGCGCGAGCCCGCTAGAGCCGATCCGACCGGCGCACCCAGTCCCTTGGAAAAGCACACGCTGACCGTGTCGAAGTGCCGTGCCCAGTCGCGTGCTGGAACGCCCGTCGCGATCACGGCGTTGAACAATCGCGCCCCATCGAGATGGGTGGCCAATCCCTGGTGGTGCGCCCAGCGACAAAGGTCGGCGACTTCGGCCAGCGGCAACACGCAGCCGCCACCACGATTGTGCGTGTTCTCCAAGCACAATAGCCGTGTGCGCACGCAATGGTCGTCATCGGGGCGAACCGTATCTTCAAGTAGGTCGAGACTCAAGCGCGCCCCGGGGGCCTCGATTGCGTGGGTGGCGACGCCGCTGAGCTGC
>CAYSXM010000507.1:0-4171 GCA_964434905.1 uncultured Pirellulales bacterium
CGCCGCGGCCAACCGCGCGCCGGTCCAACACACCGCCTGCGCCCAGGTAGACCGCGCCAGCATGTGGCGCAACCGCGAATCGCTAGGCGGCGACTCGCCGCGATTCAAAAGCTCCCGATCCACCGCTTCCAGCAACACCCGGCCCGTGCGTTCCGCCGACGGCACCCGTCGCAGGTGCTCGATCGCGCCTTGCAACGTTCCGCCCGGCACATACTGCATGTACAACAGCCGTAGCCGACGCTCCGGCACCAGCCGCTGATCAAACACGCGCACAATGTGCGGATGATCTAGCTGCGCCAAGGTCTGGGGCTCATTCGATCGATTGGCAGAAACCTTAAGCGCCACCAGCCGCTGCATCGAAACCTGCCGCGCTAGGAACACGCTGGCAAACGCCCCCCGACCCAAGCGGGTCAGCAACTCGAAATCATCGACCTGTTGGCCCGGTTCAACTTGCTCTAACTCTTGCCGCCCCACGCAACTCGTCGTGATATACGGCGACTCCAGCCCCAAGAGGCGAATCAGTTCCGGCGATTGCGCGGGGAATCGGCTGAAATATTCTTGCGGATCCGGCTCGACATGCGCCTGCTTCCGAATGTGAAATTCTTCGTAGATCAGATCACACGGCAACCGATCGAGCGGCCCCAACTCCGGAAACTCCGCTAGGTACTCTTCCAGCTTCCGCGGCACGCCGCCGGGCTGCCAGCGGCGCTCAAGATCCACCTTGATCAATTCCGCCAGCATCATCCGCCGCACCTTCAAAGGAGCGCCAGCGGGCAGAAAATCGACCAGCCGCGGTTCCCCACCCCCCGCCCAAGCCTGAACCAACGCGTCGGCCTGCTGGCACAGCAGGTCCCACACGATCTGGCTGTCTTCAAACGAAGACGGGTCGACAATGGCGGACGAAGACGACACGCCCTGCTACTCCTCGGGGGAAGGCGACGGTGTAACAAGCCCCGCGATCCTACGCTAAAACCTCCAGGCGGGGGCCAGGCCAACACTCGCTGGCTCCTCCACTTGTAGCAAAAAATGACCGCCCTGACACGCCAACTCGCTTCGTCGCAACGTCGCGGCCGGCATTCCGTTTGGTTGCCACCCGCTTGCCAAGGTACGATGCCCCCTGTGGGGCGAGGCTTGCACCGCGCCCGGCCTCACTGCTCCGAACCGAACACGCGCCAGGCCGCCGAAAACACCTGCCCCGGATTGTTCATGAACTTCGTCGCCAGGAGTCCAAAGCAGAAGGCTCATGAATAATTCGAGCTAAGGGGCTCGTCACGCACATTCCCCACCCCGTCCAGAACACTTCCACGGGAAATACCATCATGTCGACCGACGACGCCGAACTGGTCGAACGCATTCGGGCACGCGACGCCGCTGCCTTGGCGGCGTTTCTAGAAGCCCGCCGGCGACCACTCATGGCCTATATCGATCGCCACGTGGGGGTCGCTCTGCGCCGCAAGATCGAACTCGATGATATTTTCCAAGAAGTCAGCGCCGATGCCGTACGCAGTTTGCCGTCGATCGATTTGGGCGACCGCGACCCCTTCGGCTGGCTGTGCCAGATTGCCGAACGGCGAATCATCGACGCTCATCGTCGCTACTTCGGCGCTCAAAAACGCGCCGCTGGCCGCGAGCTTTCGCTCGATGCACCCGCCGCCGGCGCCGACGAAACAAACCGCGCGGGCCTCATCAACCTGCTGGTCGCCAGCATGACCTCGGCCAGTCAGGCTTTTTCACGCGGCCAAAAACAAATCCGCATGCTCGAAGCACTGGCCGGGCTGCCGGAAGAACACCGCCAGGCGCTGCAGTGGCGCTATCTCGACGGGCTGCCCTCAAAAACCATTGCCGACCGCCTCGGAAAAAGCGACGGAGCCGTTCGCGTCATGCTCACGCGCTCGCTCGCCAAGTTGCAACAGATCCTGGCCCCCGGCGACTCTTCTTCGCTGTCTGGGTAGCACCGCCACACTATTTGGTGGGGTTACCCCGAACAAGTTCTGTAAGTCAGGCAACGGCCTGACGAGACCTGTCTTATTCACTCGTCGGGTGCCACGGGGCCTTTCCCAGTGCTCTGGGGTCGGGCGTGAGTATTGGTCTTACGCCCCCGTCAATGACGGCGGGTTTGTGCTGGCGGTTGGCATTGGCTTTTGAGTGATCTGGGTTGCGTGTGCGTTGTTGCGTGGAGCGTCGCCGGCGGTTCCGTCCCCCCGTGACTCACGGAGGTCCAAGTTTTTTGTTACCTCGCGACGAAGTTCACGAATAATCCGAGTTGAAAAATGCCCTGATGGCGTTTTTCAACCCGGATCACTACCGCCCCGCCGCTAGGCCTCGTGCTTTTTCCAACACGCTGGCCAACGACACGCGTGCCCCGGCCCGGCGCTGGCTTTCGTCGGCTGCCTCCATAAAGGCAAAAATCTCGATCGTCTCGGCGGCCGACACGGGTGGTTCGCCCGACTTAAAAAACTTGCAGATCTCGGCCACCAGCGGTTGATAACCCGAATAGCCGCCGCTCGGCAGAATCCCCTTCGTGCCAAACACCGTGGCGCCGTAGCCCGTGGCCCCGTCGCGCAGTCCCCGAAACGTCCCCACGCGGCCCCCTGCCCACTGGCCCACCACCAGATCGACGCCTGCTTCCTTGGTGCGTGCCACACTCTCGCACCCTGTGCCCATGATCGTGAACAACAGCTCCACGCCATGCACGCCGTACCAGAACAGGTCCGGGTGGTGCGGCTCCAATGAACAAGGGCTATACGCGTCAACTCCCAGCACGTCGCCCACTTGTTCGTGTTGGCGCATGCCCAGAATGCCCGGGCTGAATCGGAGCGACGAACTGGAAAAGCAGGGCGTCCCCGTCGACTTGGCCAGATCAAAAATCCGCACCACGTCAGTCAACGTGCCTGCCGCCGGCTTGTCGATGAACACCGGCTTCTTCGCCGCGAATACAGGCTTCACCTGTTCCAGGTGCGGGCGGCCGTCCACACTTTCTAAGAGCACCACATCCACCATCTCTAACAGTGCGGGGATCGAATCCACAATCGTTAAGCCCATCTCGCGCAACTGTTTTGTGTAACCCTCGACCCGTGTGCGGCTCGACTCCACGTCGGGACTGCCGCCGGGAAACGCGGCCACGACTTCTACATCGGCCAGGTCGCCGACCGCATCGGGCCGATTGATTTCTTGCGCAAAGGCGATCACATGCGAAGTGTCACAACCGATGATGCCCGCGCGAATCACTTTCCCAGGCTCCCCGGCAGGCACCGTAGAGATTTGCACCACGCACGCCAACCACCAAAACCCGACAATTGCCAACTGCCGCATTCGCCAGTTCCTTGTGCCATTGAACCCGGATGATTCCTGAACTTCGTCACGAGGAGTCGAAGATGTTGTGGCCACCAGTTCTGTAGATCAGGCATTGGCCGGACGAGACGTACCTTGTTCATTCGTTCTGGGTGCCACTGGCTCTGCCAATGCTCTGGGGTCGGGTGTCGAACGTGTTGCGGCTGCCGGACCGCCCGCCACCTGCTCCCCCGTGCTTGCTGCATCAGAATACCGCATACTTCTCCCCCCGGCATCCACCTCGGCAGAATTCGCGTATTATGGTTCTCATAACAAACCCCTTTCTGCCCGGACGATGCATGAACCTCGTCGCCAGGAGCCGAAAACGTTGTCGCCGCCAGGAAGATGGTGATCGGCCCGCCGTGCGTATCGGAAAATACGTGAGTCAGGCGCAATGTCGGGGCGACGCCCTCGACGCGTCACCTTCAGCGCCGCAAGGGAAGCCGATTGAATCGTTCGGGTTCAGCATCTCGTAATGGGACCACCTCGATGCGCCGTTTTTCAAAACTGCTCTCGCTCGGCCTGCTGCTGCTTTCGCTACTCGAGCCCCAGCTTGGCGGGACGACGGCCGCAGCGCAGCCTCCCAGTCAGACCGTGGCCGATCTCTTGTCCCAGTCCCAAGCGGCTCTGCGTGCCGGCCGAGCCACATCGGCGATCAGGCTGGCTTCTCAGGTCCTGGCCACCGACCCGCGATCGGTGCGTGCCTTGGAACTTCGCGCCGCGGGCTACACTTCGCGACGCCAGCATACGGCCGCGGTGGCCGACTACACCCAAGTTCTCGAACTCGATCCACAGGCAGTCTGGGCCCTGGAACGGCGCGGAATCGAACGCTTCAAATTGG
>CAYSXM010000508.1:0-4169 GCA_964434905.1 uncultured Pirellulales bacterium
GGCGCCAATTTCGCAAACAAGGCCGGCCAGGCAAACGTGGGCATCTGATCACAACCGGCCTTGAGAAAAGTGCCGCTCGAGATGATCGACAGACGTTCCACCGCGGTGGGCTGGATCACTTCGTCGAGCGTGGCCCACCCCAGTACCACGTCGGCCAGCCCCCGCTGTCCATCGACTCCAAAGATCCGGCCCAACGAAGGCCGGTGCAGGTCGGCGTCGACCACCAGGTAGCGCCCCTGTCCTCGATCCGCCATGGCCGTGGCCAGTTGCGCTACCAGCGAAGTCTTGCCGTCGCGCGGGCCGGGGCTCGTGAACACCAACACCGCCGGACTAATCTGCGGCACCTGGGCCAAAATGCGCTCGGCGACGCCATGCACCTGGTCGCGCTGGGGGCTGGCTGGCCGAAGTTGAAAAGCCCGCCGATCCACCCGCACACCGCGCCTCTCGCCCCGCACCGGCTCGACCGACGCGCCGCGCGGAGAAGCTGCCGCAGCATCCGCAGCCGCAGTGCGGTTCGCCGCAGCGTTTTCCGCTACAGGTTTAGCCGTCGCCAGGGCCGTAGCGGCTGGGGGAATCGCCGTGGCGTCGTCCTTCGTCGACACCGGAACGAACTCTGGCAATTCCAACGGAGCAGGGCAATCTACTGGCCACAGCACAGCGGTCTCCGCCAGGCTGGTGGCCGCAAAATTCTCGACACCGGTCCGACCCACCGCCGGCGCGCCAGGCCGAGACGCCGAAAGCGAATCGAACGAGGCCACTTCATACCCTGGCGGTAACGCATCCGCCACGTAGGGCTCGTTCCACGCGTACGCTGGATCAGACCATTCGCCCAGCGCCGGCGCCTTGGGGGTCCGCGGGTCACCGAGATCGTACCGCGGTCCGTGCTCGTAAGGATCGAGCATGCGCTCTTGGTCGAACGGGGGCACATTTCCCGGCGCCCCGAGGCCCGGTCGGCGCCAGGTGTCGTCGTACGCGGCCAACACCGCTTCGGCGTCGTCGAGCGCCGTGACTACCGGCGGTGAAACGCTGGCCGTCAGGCAGGGTGCCGGTTCCGTGGTCGTCAACGTGGACGGTACCGTCTTCGACGTCTGCACGGAAGCCGAAGGGAGCGTCGGCGTTGCCGGTACCGGCCCCGTCAGGGGTGGTTCCTGTCGCCGGGCTTCGAGCACTCGCAAGGCATCGAGCAACTGGCTCATGTCGCGTTCCCTGTATCCGACGGTCGCCCGTTGCCGGAGTTCATCGCTGCCGAAGTCGCGAAAACAAGCCTTGGAATTCTCGGCGGCGGGGTCCGACGCCGGTGGCAGGCTGGGGCGAGGTCGTGGGACGCGGCGCGGGCGCCTCGTCGCGGGGCGCAGCCGGTGCCGCGCGGGGCGCGGATGCGCGTTCCTGGCGGGGCACTTCGCTCGACACGCGGGGCGCGGTCGCAAACGAGTCCGGGGCGGTCGGCCAAGGGGTGTTCACCGCGTCGGCCCAAGTGTCGACCGTCGTGGCCATGACCGCTGGTGATTCCTGATCGGTGTCATCCACGTGCTGCACTCGATCGTCGTCTGGTTCGACGAATGGCCGCAATAGCGTGGATAACAGTGCCGCGTCTCCGACCGCAGTCACGTGGGGTCGCGCATCGCCTTGCTGCCAATCGGCAAAACGGTCGAGCACGACCTCCTCTTCGTCGAAACCGTCGCTGTCGTGCCGGGCCAAGCCCCGCGGTTCGGTAAACACGAAATCGACCTCGGGACCAATCTTGCCCGCCGGCAAGAAATCGTCGCGCAATTGCCGCAGACGGTCGTCGATCTCGTCCAGGCGGCGCTCGGCCGCAGCGTCGTGTGTCTCGGCCGTGCTCGGCCAGCGCGGGCTAGGTGGCGCCAAGGCCTGTTCCGGTTCATCGAGCGCGCCAAACTCAATCACACCCCCTTCTGAGGCGTCGTGCGACTGTTCGACTTGCCACGGTGTGGGCAATTGCTGCAGGTCGGCCCAGGCTTCGTCAATGCCCGCCGCGTCGATCGTGCGAGCCCCCCCGGCAAATGCCAGCACCAGTGCATGGTCGCAAACCTGATTCACTAGCCGGGGAACGCCATCGGTGGCACGCACAATTCGCTCCAACGCCTGGGCCGTGAACAGGCCGTCGTGGCGCGCGCCAGCCGCTTGCAGTTGGGCCCGCACAAACAGGCTGGTCTCCTGGGAATCGAGAGGCCCCAAGTAGTGACGCGAAACAATCCGCTGATTGAATGCTTCCAGCTTCGGTGAGGCCAGACGCTCTTCCAAACTAGGAGCGCCCGCCAACACCAACCGCACACGCGGCTCTCCGTGGCGTGCCAAGTTGGCCAGCAGCCGCAGTTCGTCCAAGAGCCGCAGCGGCAAAGTGTGTGCCTCGTCCACCAACAGCACGAGACCTGCCGAACAATCCGGGCCGAGTAGATGGTCGGCCAACGCCAGGCGTAGCTCGCCCTCGTCGAGCCCCCGGAACGGTTGTGCCAATTCGTGCAAAATGGCCTGGTACAGTGCTCGGCGGCTAGCCAATCGCCCACTATTCAACAACGCCACACCATGCGTGGCGCGGAACGCCTCGGCCAGCACTTGGCACAGCAGGGTCTTTCCCAAACCCGGTGGCGCCACCACCAGGCCAAATCCGGTTCCGCGCTGTAACGCCTGGCCTAGCGCACGTCGGGCCGCCTCGATCGTGGCGGCTGGAAAATACCAGTCGGCCGCGGGCAAGGCGCTGAACGGTCGCGACGTTAGCTCGAAGAAGGCCTCGTACATGCGGAATTCCCTCGACCCAAACGAACATCTCGAGCGTTGCAAATCGTCAGCCGACGTTCCGGCCGAGCAGTTCTCGCGGCGGCCCGACGCCATGGGCCGCGCAAGCCAGCGGCCAACGAATCGCCTGCTACATTGTTCGGCATGCGGCGCCCGGCGACTCTACGATCGAGCCCGAGCTGTCGACGGGAAACCTCAAGGCAGATTACCTTGCCGTTGCGATCAGCCCGGCCACCCCAAAGCACCCACCCACTGCAATCGCCCGTGTTTTCGCATCATGAAAACAGGCTGCACCACTTGTCTACGGCGTGCGTCAGTGCGCTGACGGGTTCGCGAACCAGCGCGTCGAGATAGCTTGGTTCGGTGGCCGAGACGTAGGTCAGCCAGGCAAGCACCGCCAACAAGAATCCTTCGGCCGTTAGTCGCGCCAGCGACGAGAAGCGCCGTGCCGGCAACGTGGCGGCATAGGAGCTGGCCAGCGACCCTACGGAAATCACCCCCACCACGGGGACTTCCAACAAGTTTTCGACCTGCTTCGCGGTCCACAGAGTGCTCTGCCCCAGCACGGCCGCCTGGGCCACGACTGCGCCTGCCAAGAGCGCCACGATCAAGCTCGACCAGGCCAGGTAAAAGGCACCCGATTCGTTGGACCTGGTCGGCGCGGTCGGCGGCGCAAGCACTGTCAGGTTCAATGTCGCTGCAGACTGGTTTAGCTGGGCCGCGGCTTGCTCTGCTTCGGTGGCGCCGGCCAGCGAGGCCTCGGCCTTTGCCAGGTCGCGCTTGGCTGTATCCACCGCTGCCAGGGCCGCGCCTCGCGGCGTGGAAGCCGAATCGCTCTGGCTTGCCGCCAATTCCGCTTCGGCAACAGCGCTCGACTCGGCCTCTAAAATCGTCTGCTCCAGGTCGGCCAGTTCCTGTTCCAGCTCACGCAACAAGGGGTGTGCCGCAGTCAGACTTTCCAGCAGCCGCAGGCGGCGCTCGCCTAGTTGCGCCAGCCGTGTTTTGAGGTCGACCAGGTCCACACCAGTCGTCGGCGCGCCGGCCGCCGCGGTGCGATCCTCGACGGGCAATTGGATCAAGGTCGCGATGGCCACGTCGAACGCAGTCTGGGCCTGGTCGCGCGCCGTTCTCGCTGCGGTCACACCCTGCTGTGCGGTTTGCCAGCGCTCGAGTACCACGCGCCGCGGTGTCTCGATGTGACGTGCCTGATATTCCGTCGCCACGGCTTCGACCAGGTGTGCCGCACGCTGGCGATCGGACTGCGTCGCCCGCAGAGTAAACTGCACGCCGCCGGGTGTCGCGTCGTGCCAGGCATGCACCTCGAGACTGCCGCGAGCTTCCGCGGCCAGTCGGGCCAGTTGTTCGTCGCGGGCCACGCCCGGAGCAACTTGCAGATCATCGGCCGCGCGGGTAAC
>CAYSXM010000509.1:0-4168 GCA_964434905.1 uncultured Pirellulales bacterium
CTTCCGTGTGAAGCGCGTGAACTGCCGAAGAGCGAGAAGGAGATTGCGAGCTTGATCGACTACGCGAACCTCGGAGGTCGTGTTTTCACGACGCACTACAGCTACGTCTGGCTCGACCGCACGGGACCCTTCTCGACGACGGCGCATTGGCAGTGGTGGGGCTGGCACTGCGATTTCCCGGAGCCAGCACGGTCGAGGAATTCCGTGCCATGCTGCGTGCGGGGCAGGAAGCCACGACGTTTTTTAGCGAGTCGGAATTGCGCGACGTGGGCGTGCCAGACTCGCTGTTGGCCGATCCCCACTATGTCCGAGCCGCACCGCTGTGTTCGGGCGTCACGAAATTCGCCGCGGGTTTCTTTGGTTATCGCGACGACGAGGCGGCTGCCATCGACCCCCAGCAGCGGTTGCTGTTGGAAGTCGGCTGGGAAGCGCTTTCCAACGCGGGCTATGGCGCCACCAGATCGCCACAAGCGGGTGGTGTGTTTGCCAGTTGCGGGGTCAATGCCTATGCCGTGTTGACGGACACATTCCCGGATCTTCAGGGAGACTTCCAAGCCGCGTTGGGCGCGTCGGCTGGCGACTTCGCGGCCACGCGATTGTCTTACAAGCTGAACCTGGTCGGACCCAGCCTGGCGGTCCAGACCGCGTGTTCTAGTTCGTTGGTGGCGTTGCACCTGGCGCGTCGCAGTTTGCAAGCCGGAGAGTGCCAGTTTGCATTGGTGGCGGCGTCGTCGATTTGGTGTTGGCAACGTGCTGGTTATCGCTACCGCCCGGGGGGGCTGGTGTCGGCCGACGGACACTGTCGTCCGTTTTCCGCGGCGGCCACGGGCATGGTGTTTGGCAATGGTGCGTCGGCAGTGGTGGTCAAGCCTCTGGCACGCGCCTTGGCCGATGGCGACACGGTGTGGGCGGTTGTGCGTGGAACGGCCGTAAACAACGATGGCGCTGTCAAGGCCGGTTACTGGGCCACGGGCCGGCAGGGACCTGCGGCAGCGGTACGCGGCGCACTCGGTGAGGCCCGGCTGTCTCCGGAACACATTGGCTATGTCGAAGCGCACGGCACCGGCACTCCGCTAGGAGACGCGCTGGAATGGGCCGGGCTGTCCGAAGCGCTTGGCCCACCGCGCGCAGATGGCAGGCGGTGCCCCGTGGGTTCGGTCAAGGCAAACGTGGGGCATCTGGGCGTGGGGTGCGGCCTGGCTGGCCTGATCAAGTGCGTGCTCGCGGTACAGCAGGGCGAGGTATTTGGTCAACCAGAGTTTGACGAGCCACATCGTCATTTGGCGCTGGCCGGTTCCCCCTTGGCGGTCGCGGCCCGCCACCAAGCGTGGCCCCGTGACGTGCTGCCCCGCGCCGCGCTGGTGAGTTCCTTGGGCTTGGGGGGCACCAATTCGGCGGTGGTGATCGAGGAGCCTCCCGCGGCACCTGCTGATGCATCGCCGGAACCCCCGGCCGTGTTGTTGGCCCTTTCGGCGCCGTCGCGCGACGAACTAGTGGCCACGCTAAGCTCGCTGGCCAACTATCTCGAAAGCGAGGCCGTGGTGTCGCTGGCCGATGTGGCGTTTACCACACAAGTTGGTCGGCTCGAGTTGCCCTGGCGACGTGCGATCGTGGCAGTGGATCGTGCCGAGGCCGTGCGGCAGTTGCGCGCTGCGGCGCAGGCAGGCCCCGAGCAACCGATCGCCTGGGATTCGGAAGCGGAATTGGCAGGCGATCTCGATGCCTGGATCGCACGGCGGTGCGAGGGTCGTTGGCGTGGCGAAACCCAATTGCTGGCCGCCTGCCAAGAGTCGTGGCAACGTGCCATCGTGGCCTTGGCAGATTTGGCCCGGCTGTGGGAACTCGGCTGGTCAGGGCGCTGGCATCTGTTACACGGGAGTACGCCGCGCCGCCGCGTGCCGTTGCCTGCCCAACGGCTGGTGCGTGGGCAGTATTGGCCCTTGCCCAACGCGCCCGAGCCGGTGCCGCAGTCACCCGGCGTGCAGCCGCCTGGCCAGGTGTTTCCAGCGCTGGTCGCCGCGCCGCGTGGTGAAGACGGGCCGCGCGAAGCAGACGTGCCGGGCGATGAAGACGGACCGCGGCGGCACCAGCGTGGCGATGAGCCGATCGCGGTGATTGGCCTGGCTTGCCGGTTTCCCGGCGCAGATACACCGGAAGCATTTTGGCGGTTGTTGTGCGCGGGTCGCGACGCGGTGGGTCCGTTGTCGGCGGCGCGCTGTAGCGACCAGGGGCTGGTGGGCCAGGCGCCACCGATAGGCGGATTCTTGGACGACGTGGCCGGTTTCGACGCGGGTTTCTTTGGCCTGTCAGGTCGTGAAGCACGCCTTGTCGATCCGCAGCAGCGATTGTTTTTAGAGACCGCGTGGGAGGCGGTGGAACGGGCCGGCTATCGCCCCGAGGAATTGGCGCGCGGACGAACCGCGGTGTTTGCCGGGGTGACGTCGTGCGACTATGCGCGGCATCTGGTCCGGGCCGGCGAGGCTGGCGACGGCCACGCGGCGACCGGTACCAATTTGGCGCTGGTGGCTAATCGGGTGTCGTACGTGCTGGGGTTGCACGGGCCGAGCATGACGATCGACACCGCGTGTTCCGCCTCGCTGGTCGCGTTGCATCAAGCCTGCCAGGCGCTGCGAACCCGCGAGGCCGACGTGGCGCTGGCGGGCGGCGTGAATTTGGTGCTCGATGCCGACTCGACGACGCCGCTCTGGGAAGCGGGCATGTTGGCCAACAGCTCGCGATGTCGCGCGTTTGGAGCCGACGCCGATGGCTATGTACGCGGCGAAGGAGTGGGCGTGTTGGTGCTCAAACCGTTGTCGGCCGCCCAGCGCGATGGCGATACGGTGTGGGGTGTGATCCTGGGATCGGCGGTCAACCACGATGGACATCAGAAGGCCGGTCTGACGGCGCCCTCGCTCACCGCCCAGATCGCGCTGCTGGAACTGGCCCAGCGTGCAGCGGGTGTACCCCGTGACAGCATGGGATACATCGAGGCTCACGGCACGGGCACCCCACTGGGTGATCCACTGGAATTTCAAGCGCTGGCTAAATTTTTCGCCGACCGGCCAGCAGGTTCCTGTGCTCTAGGCAGCGTGAAGTCGAACCTGGGGCACCTGGAAGCAGCGGCGGGCATAGCGGGCGTGATCAAGACGCTGTTGCTACTCGAACACGGCTGGATACCGGCCACGTTGCATTGCGAATTGCCCAACCCTCGATTGGCGATCGAAAACTCGCCATTGTATCTGGCCTCCCAGCCGCGCGCCTGGCCCGGCGCTGGGGTGCGGCGAGCGGGCGTCAGCTCGTTCGGTGCCGGGGGTGCCAACGCCCATGTGGTGCTCGAGCAGCGGCCGGCCGATGTGGGCCCGACCCCGATCCGCGCCAATACTAACGAGCCGAACGCCGCCCGTGGGCCACAGTTGTTGTGCTTGTCGGCAGACACGCCGACGGCCCTGGCCATGCTGGCGCGACAGTATGCCGAGCGGCTACTGGCCGACGGCGGCACTTGGGTCGATCTGTGCCACACTGCCACGCGCGGGCGGGCGCCGCGGGCGGTGCGCTTGGCGTTACACGGACAGCAATCCGCCGAGTTGGCCGGCAAACTGCTGGCCTGGCTGGCGCAGCCTGTGTGGCAGGGGCGACAGACATCAGGCGTGATGGCGGGCGATACCCGCGACGCCGATTGGACCACCACGGCAGTCGAGCATCTGATCGAATTGACTCGCACCGTGGATCCTGGGGCCTTGGCAGGTGTGGCCGACCTGATCGTGCCGAGCGGCTCCGATTCGGGCTGGACCGCCTGGCAAGCGTTGTTGCCGGAAGGCTTGGCTCAGGTGCCAGCCGACGAGGTTCGCAAGGACAAACGCCACCAGCAAGCGCTGTGCGAGTTGGTGGCCGCGGCTTTTGTGGCGGGGGGAGAAATTGATGTCGATCGATGGTACCAGGGCCGGCCGCTTGGTCGGGTACCGGCGCCAACCTATCCCTTCGAGCGGCGCCGGTGGTGGGTCGAATTGGGTGTGACGCCAAGCTTGGCGGTCCACGCAGAGCGGCCTGAGACGATTGCCCCGGTTGGCGACGCCTCGGCGGAGTTGGTGCCGATGACCACTGCGACCGGAGCCGCGGCGCGACCTGCGCTTGTTCCCGCTACGGCGCACGTGCCATGGTACGGAGCAGG
>CAYSXM010000510.1:0-4166 GCA_964434905.1 uncultured Pirellulales bacterium
CGGAATCCGCCACCCGTCATCCACATCGTGAAGCAACGTGGATGATGATCGCGACCATAGTTTTGCTTGGAAAGTCCACCTTGTGAGTAGATCGTGCGCCCAAACTCGCCTCCCCAGATCACGATGGTGTCATCGAGCATGCCGCGTTGTTTCAAGTCGTGCACAAGTCCCCAACACGCTTGATCGACGTCGCGACATTGATCGGGCAAGCGGCCAGCCACATTTGCGTGCGTGTCCCAATTGTTGTGATACACCTGGACGAAGCGCACTCCCCGTTCGACCAGCCGACGTGTCAGTAGCGCCGTGTGGGCGAACGAGCCAGGCTGCTTCACCGCCGGGCCATACATGTCCAGAGTGGCCTGCGTTTCGGAACTCAAATCCACCAGGTCCGGCACGCTCGATTGCATGCGAAATGCCAACTCATATTGCTCGATGCGCGTTCGCGTTTCGGGGTCGCCCAGGGCTTGCAAATTGAGCTCGTTGAGTGCCCGCAATCCGTCCAGCGTCTGGCGCCGTACGTCGCCAGGGACCCCGGGCGGGTTGTTGATGACCAAAATCGGATCGCCGCCCGACCGAAACGAAACCCCCGCGTGCTCGCCCGGCAGGAAACCGGCCGACCAGAGCCGCGCCGAAATAGCTTGCACCTGTTCGGTGTTCGATGGCTTCGCCACCAGCACCACGAACGTCGGCAGGTCGCGATTCAGGCTCCCCAGCCCGTACGAAGCCCACGATCCCAGGCACGGCCGCCCCGTAATCTGGTTGCCGGTCTGCATATAGCTGATCGCCGGCTCGTGATTGATCGCCTCCGTGTGCATGCTGCGAATAAATGCCATCTTGTCGACCATCTTGGACGTCTGCGGCAACAATTCGCTGACCCACATGCCGCACTGCCCCTGCTGTGCAAACTGAAATTTGCTGGGCGCTATCGGGAACCGCGCCTGTCCAGAGGTCATTGTCGTCAGCCGTTGACCACGCCGTATCGAGTCGGGCAGGTCCTTGTCGTACCATGCTTGCATCGTTGGCTTGTAGTCATACAAGTCGATCTGTGGCGGCCCGCCCACCATGTGCAAGTAAATCACGTGCTTGGCCTTGGGCGCAAAGTGCGGGCCAGGCGCGCCGGTTACCGCTGCCGCGGTCGCACCTACGTCGTTCCCACGTGCGACCCCCGCCCACCGCTCGCCAGCTAGTACCGCCATCGCCGCCCCACCCAACAGGTGCGACCCCTGCGCCAGAAAATGGCGACGAGTCAGGTTCTCTATCCAGGCTTGTCGAGGATCCATCGAGTCACCTCCGGGCTGTGAGCCCTGGGGCAATAGGTTCGCGAAAAAACTAAGTCGCCAGGCAATCGGTCAGTATTACTTGCAGAGCGCCTCGTCCAGATTCAACACCTCGTTGGCCAGCATCGTCCACGCGGCCAGTGTCGTGGTTTCCAGCCCCGTGTCGGGTGCCCGCTCGCCAAACTTCAGCAGGGCCTGTGCTTGGTCGGCGTGTTGCTGATAGTGCCGCGCGAGTGCCGCCAGCGACCCCGCCACGATCCGAGACTCCTCTGGCCGCCAGGGGCGCGCCAACACGCGTCGCGACAAATAGTCCAGCCGTGACTCCGTGGTTTCACCCCCTTGCCGCAACAGCAGCTCGGCCAGGTGCCGCGCCGCCTCGACAAACTGCTCGTCGTTCAGCGTCACCAGCGCCTGGAGCGGCGTGTTCGTGCGCTCGCGACGCGTCGTGCAGACCTCGCGATTCGGTGCATTCAACACATCCATCGAGGCCGGCGGA
Organism: uncultured Pirellulales bacterium; assembly: GCA_964434905.1. Lineage (GTDB taxonomy): Bacteria > Planctomycetota > Planctomycetia > Pirellulales > CAYNRE01 > CAYSXM01. Next base: position 1,774 of record CAYSXM010000510.1, read on the forward strand.
GCCGCTCGCTTCCAAAATGTATACATGCTCCGCCGATACAAGGCTTCCCCCGTGTCGCGACGATAGTCGCGGGTGTTGCTGCCAATCATCGCTACCGCTTCCCACACACCGTCGGGCTGATACGGTCTCACGCTCGGACCACCCACTCGCGGCGAAAGCAGACCCGCGCTGGCCAACGCGCAGTCACGCACCATTTCCGCATCCATGCGAAAACGCGGACCACGAGACACCAGGCGATTGTGGGGGTCGAGTTCCAGCTTGGCGGGCGAGGTTTGCGCCGACTGCCGATACGTGGCCGAGGTGACCAGTTGACGGAAAAACCGTTTGACGTCCCAGCCCCCCTCGCGAAAATCGATGGCCAGCCAATCCAACAATTCCTGATTCACTGGAAGTTCACCCGCCACGCCAAAATCGCCGCTGCTGCGCACCAAGCCCGTGCCAAACAACTCTTGCCAGAAGCGATTGACCGTCACCCGCGCGAAAAGCGGATGCTCTGGCCGTATCAGCCACTGGGACAGCCCTAGCCGGTTTCGCGGCAAGGCCTCGGGAAAGGCCGGCAGCATGGCCGGGGTGTTGGCGCTGACCGGGTCGCGCCGCTGGTCGTATTCACCACGGAACAGCACAAACGCCGACGCCATCTCCCCCTTTTCGTGCATCACATGCGCCACCGTACCTCGGGCGCGAATCGCCTCGCGTTCCTGGGTCAACGCGGCCAATCGTTCGGCCGCCGCGGAATACGGCGCATCGAGCGTCGTCAGCCACCACAGATACAGTTCGTCGGCCTCCGCGGCCGGACGGTCGCTGGCCGACTTGGTTGCCAACCACACGGCGCGTGTCGCTTGGGCCAAGCGCTTAGCCTCCACCCCTTCCAACGCACGGCCGTACAATCGCAGGTCCTGCAATGCCAGTCCCGCAACCGGCGCCGTCGTGTCGCGCTGCGCGATCTTCAGCGGTACTTCGTTGCGTGGGCTGCCCTCCAGACGGTCGACCAGGGTTTCCATTTCTTGGGCCACGCCGTTCAGATAGATCTTTACGCCCGCGGCTTTGCCCGAACCGTCGTAGGTCAACAAAACGTGCGTCCATCGATCTGCTGCCAATGTCCCCTTGGACAACGCCTTCAACGCGTTGCCAGGCCAATAGTGCACCACGTGCGACCCCACCCGACCCTGCTCCAGCCACAAGTCCCAGCCGCGAAAACCATGCTGATCGTCCATGCGGGCCACCAGGGCGCCCGACTGTTTCGCGTCGCCCAGTTTGACCCAAGCCCCGCAGGAAAAGGCCTGCTGTTTGTCGAAGTCGCCCGCCGTTTGCACCGCGATCGACCCCGGTGCGACCTGGCAGGCAGACGAGGCCACGTGCCCAGCTTCCCAAGCCACGCCAGGCAGCGTCAGCTCGGCAGCCGCTTCGCCGGCAGTCAGACGTACTTGTTCGCCGTGCCCTTCCGACAGCGCGGCATGGAGCACCAACGCCTCCTGCGGCACCTGAGCCGACATGGTCGAAAAATCGCCTGCCGTCAACCACGCATCGAACGTGGCTCGCGCCGCCACCTTGCGTTCGGCCTCGCTGGCACTGGCGGAAGCAATCTCGCCCGCTAGCGCATCCCATCGAGGTCGATCGCTCTCCACGGGAACCGCTTCGATCGGGGGCGTGTCCTTGATGTTGCCATCCATCGCGCCCTGCGTCGTGTTGTTGAAAAATGCCGCCAGTTCATAAAACTCGCGCTGCGTCAGACTGTCGAATGTGTGATCGTGGCAGACGGCGCACCCCACCGTCAGACCCATGAACACCGCCGCTGTTGTTTCCGTTCGGTCGCGCGCATACAACACCAAATACTCTTCGGGTATGACCCCACCCTCGTTGGTCGTGATGTTGCAACGGTTGAAGCCCGAGGCAACCTGTTGGTCGAGCGTCGCCCCCGGCAACAAGTCCCCCGCCAATTGCTCGACCGTAAACTGGTCATACGGCATGTTCCGCTGCCATGCGCCGATCACCCAGTCGCGGTAACTCCACATCTCGCGGAAATTGTCGAAGTGAATCCCGTGGGTGTCGGCATAACGCGCCAAATCCAGCCAGTACCGCGCCCGATGTTCGCCCCAGGCCGGCATGGCCAGCAATTTGTCCACCAGCTTTTCATAGGCGTCGGCCGCCGGATCGGCCACAAACTCCTCCAGCAGTTCCACCGAGATCGGAAGCCCTGTCAGGTCCAGGCTCAACCGCCTGGCCAACGTCCGGCGATCGGCCTCGGCCGCAGGTTCCAATCCCACCGCCTCTAGTTTCGCCAACACAAATTGGTCAATCGGGTTGCGAACCCAAGCCGACTGCTTCACCTCAGGAACCGCAGGCCGTGTGGGTGCCAACAGCGACCAGTGCGGCTCATAGTTTGCACCGGCGAC
>CAYSXM010000511.1:0-4142 GCA_964434905.1 uncultured Pirellulales bacterium
TTTTCCTTGCAGCCACAACACGTTCGATTCCTCGCGACGAAGTTCATGAATAATCTGGGTTCAAGGTTTTCGACCGGGGACCGCCACGGTGTCCGCCTCGTCTCATCTAATTCGGGTTAATAGACTAGTTCGTCGAGGCCGTGGGGCAGGGTGCTCAGCACCTCGCCACCCGTGCGGGTAACCAGCACGTCGTCTTCGATCCGTACGCCGCCCCAACCTGGTAAGTAAATGCCGGGCTCGACGGTCACCACCATACCTGGTCGCAGCGGCCGATGCTGGTTGCGGCTCAGGCGCGGGCCCTCGTGAATTTCCAGGCCGATGCCGTGACCCAAGCCGTGACCAAAACACTTGCCAAAGCCCGCACCGGCGATGACCTCTCGCGCGGCGGCGTCTATTTCGTGACCGCTGGCACCGGGCCGGATGGCCGCGATGGCGCGGGCCTGTGCTTTCAACACAACTCCATACACGCGTTCGAGTTTGGGCGGAATTTTAGACGTGGCCAAGACCCTCGTCAAGTCGCTATGGTACCCACCGCGCACGGCCCCCCAATCGACGAGCACAAATTCACCCGGGCCGATGGGGCGGTCGCTGGGTCGCGCGTGAGGTAGCGCCGCGCGTTCGCCTGCGGCGACGATGGTGGGGAAGCTCGCTCGGGAAGCTCCAAACAGTCGCATTTGATGTTCTAGATCGTCAGCCGTTTCCTTCTCGGTACGCCCGGCGCGCAAGCCGGCGCGCAACATGCCGAACGCCTTCTCGGCGCTCCAGATGGCCTGCCGCAGCGTCGCGATTTCTTCTTTGTCCTTAACTTCGCGCAAGGTTTCGACTATGCCCGGCGCGGCGCGCCAAACGACGGTTGGCAGCCCCGTGACCAGTTGCTGGTGTGCCGCCACGGACAGGTGGTCCGGCTCGAACCCCAGGGTGCTCAGACCGTGGCTTGCCAGCAGCTCGATTGTTTGCGTGGCCAGCGAGGTACCCGGCGACCGAATCGCGAGTTCCAGGTCGGGGCATTCCTCGGCCAACTGGGTGCTGAACCGCGGGTCGCTAATGATCGTGGCGTGCTCGTCGGTAACCAGTAGATAGCTGTCTTCGCCGGAAAATCCGCTCAGATAGGTCACGTTGACCGGGTGGGTAACCAGCAACGCCTGCAGATTCTGGGCGCGCAATTGCCGGCGTACCAGGTCGCGGCGGCGGGCAAAATCGGGCATGGGGGCACTCGGCGCCGCTATTGTCGACCCAAACACAACAGACAGATATCGTCGCTTTGTGGATGACCGGCCACGAACTTGGTGACGTCGTCGAGCACGCCCTGGCCCAGCGCTCCTACATTGGTCGCGCGTCGAGCGAGGCAGGATTCCAGTCGCGACAAGCCGTAGGTTTCGCTGTTCGAGTTGAGCGCTTCGCTCACCCCATCGGTGAACAATACCAACGCCTCGCCGCGGGCCAGCGAGAATTGCAATTGCTTGTAACTGGTGCTGGGGTCGACCCCCAGAGGCCAGCCACCCAAGTCCGCGCCGACCGGTTCGACCGCGGCGTTCTTGCGGCGCAGCAAGGGGGGCATGTGCCCCGCATTGACCACGGTTACTTCGTGGGTGGCTTGCTCGAGCACGATCAGAACCAAGGTCACGAAGCGATCTTCCCAGCCCTGCCGCGCGAAATTTGCGTTGAGCCGTTCCACGGCGCGGGCTGGCGACGATTCGCTGGCCAGCATGAAGCGCACCTCGGACGACAGGCGGGCCATCAAGAGCGAGGCAGCCACCCCCTTGCCCGACACGTCGGCCACGATCACCGCCAGTCGATCACCCGGCAGCGTTACATAATCGTAGTAGTCGCCCCCGAGTTCGTTGGCAGGTTCGTAGTAGTCGAAAAAAGTATACCCCTCGATCTCGGGCGAGGTGGCCGGAAGGAAGCCTTGCTGCACCTGGTGCGCCAGGGTGAGATCGTATTCGATGCGCTGCTGGCGCAAGGCCGTTTCGTGCAGTTGGGCCAACTCGACGGCAAACGCTGCCTGGCGCGCGACCGCGGCCAGCAGTTCCAAATCGTCTTGCTGGAAACGGCTACGCTGGTCGATGGTGTCGATCTGGATCACGCCGAGCACGCTGTTTTCACTGGTCACCAGCGGCACGCACATCATCGAGCGGATCCGGAAATCGGCGATGCTTTGGCTCATATCGAATCGCTCGTCACTGGCAGCATCGGCCGAGATCACGGCCTCTTTGCGGGCCATGACCTGGTCGACGATGGTGCGGCTGATGCGAATGGTTTCGCCATCGCCTCGGCGATGTTTCACCGCCCGAACTTGCAGCCGATCGCCTTCGTGCTCGCGAATCGCCACGAACCCACGGTCGGCCTGCACGAAAATGCGGAACAGGGTGTCGAGCGTCTTTTGTAACACCTGGTCGAGCGAAAGCGCCTTGCCCAGGTTTTCGGTAATCTCCATCAGCGCCCGCAGCTTGGCCTCGGGGCGCACGGTCACCCGCAACCCCGATTGGCTCGAGGAGACGTCGAGCTTGGTCATGATCGTCGAACTGCCAGTGTCTGGCTCGTCGACCAGCATGGCCAATTCGTTGGGCCGCGCGACGGTCGTACCAACCAAGCTGGGCGCTCGCTGTTCGAACAGGAACAGCAGGTCACAGATCTTGATGTGATCGTCGTGGGTCAGCCGGCGCCGCCCGGTGACCAATTGGCCGTTGACAAACGTGCCGTTGCGGCTGTTCAGATCCTCGATGTAGAAGTGGTCGCCGGCGCGGGTGATGCGGGCGTGCTCTCGGCTGACCGAGGCATCTTCCAGCTTGACCTGGCAGTTGGGGTGGCGACCCAACACGGAGTGAGCCCCGTCGAGGGGAATCTCTTGGCCTGGAGCCTGACCGTTGAGCACTTTCAGAATGGCCATGGATCAGCAAGACCAACCAAGTGAGCGAGCGCGACACGCAACTCGATTCTACGGACGTTCGGGAAAGCCCGTCAATTGCCTGCGCCAAACGATGGGGGTAGCTGGCGCCGGACGGCGTCGATTAGTCGCTGTTCGGTCGATTCGGCAAGCCGCGCCGGGCGGTCGTAAAAACGCATCGCCTCATACGCCTCGTAACCTCCCTCGCGCAGAATGCGCCGCGACGGAATATAGCACGGGTCGTCGTTGGAATAGGCCGCTAACCACAACCGCCGGCCGGCCGTTTCCTGCTTGAGCCGCGCGGCGTAGTCCACTACCACCTCGCCCGCGAGGAAGACGATTGCCAGTTCGTCGCCAAAACACCAGGTTTGCGTCACGTACGGCAACTGCGTGGCAAGGGCTTCGCCCCGCGCGCGGCGAGCTAACTGCACCTGCGCGTGATACCCTTCGGCGCCCGGCTGCGTGGCGCGCCGCTGCCACTCGGTCCAGTCGGGCGATGGATCGAAATCGAGCGCGATGACCTGGCGCCGCGCCTGGGTCACCGGTCCCAGCGCGACCAAAGGCGTGGCCAAAAGCCGCTCGACTTCGGCCGCCACGGCGGCGCCGTGTAGCGTGGTATGTTCGATTCGAGTGCGCGGCTCGGGGTTGGCATCGGCGCCACAACCGATCACCACCATGGCCGTGGCGCCTGGGTGATTTCGTTCGATCGCTTCCTGGGCGCAGCCGGGCCAGTCGCCATGCATCTGGTTGAAATCGCCCCCCAGTGTGGTCGCGTGGCAGGCATAGCCCACCACCACGGCCAGCAATGTTCCATCGGCGCGCTCGACAGCCAACAGCGGCAGATCGTGGTCGACCGGGCCCCCCGGCGTGCGGCGGTTCGCGGCGAAACCCGCGCGCCCCTGACCCCAGGCTAGCCGCGCGGGCATGGTCGCGGCCAGTGCTTGGCGTGCGACTTCGTACAGCTTCTCTGTCAGTTCTTGGGTGTAGCGGTCGATGCGCGCTTGGTGCTCGGCAGGTATCGGTTCGGCGAACAAGGTTGGCGCCACGTTGGTCAGACAGGGGCCGGTGTGCGTGTGCGATGAACACACCGCCAACCGTTCGGGCGGCAGGCCGTGGCTGGCCTGCAGGCGCGCGGCCACCGTGTCGGTCATCGCCAACGGCACCCCCAGGTTGTCGACGGTCAACAACACCGTGGCGGGGCCACCGTGCGTGGACAAGACCAGGGCCTTGGCCCACAGCCGTTGGGCCACGCCCT
>CAYSXM010000512.1:0-4141 GCA_964434905.1 uncultured Pirellulales bacterium
TCATTTCGAGACGCAATCGGGGGATCCAGATGCTTACTCTCTCCACGCAATCGCGACGGTGGGTGCTTTCCCGAATCAGTTTCGTGTTGGCCGGCGTCGTGGTGGTTTGGTCCGCACCGCACCTTGAAGCAGGTTCGACCAACGTCACTTTCACGCTCAACTCGTCGGCTAGCCAGTTGGACCTTAGCGGTTCGGTGACCGGCGATTTCTTCGGCACTGGTTTTGTCAGCACCATCCCGCTGACCGGACAGGGTTCGCTGATTCCGGGAAGCGTGCCAGCGACGTTTCAAGGATCGAGATCGCAGATTTCTGGAACCGTCAATTCGCGCATCCAGTTCGATCCCGGTACGCTGACCGCCTTGGGAATCAACATCAAGGGATCGAATCTGGACCCCAACCCGGGCGGCAATTGGTTGCCAGCCAATTGGGATGGCACCACGTTTACCGGCGGCGCCGAACCGGCCGATTGGGGACTGCAAGTCGGCACGTTGGTCAAGGCGGCAGAACGAAACGTGCTGTTGGATCTTCGCAATGTGATCAATGCCTCGTTGCCGGTGGCAGCAGGTCAGTTTGCCGGCAGCTTCGGCATGGAGTTCTTGTCCGGATTCAACGATCTGGACGCCGCAACCTTGGGGACGGTCGATCGCCAGATTCTGCGAGATGAACTAGATACGTTCGAAGTCGCGGGACCCGGAGTCATGCAACCCAACGGACAACCATACCCCGGCGGAGTCGTGTGGCGCGAGGTGATCGGCACCGACGGATTTGGCAACCCGGTCTACGACCTGACCCCCGCCGGCTTGCGCAATGCGTTCACCAGCCCGGTGGGCGACGGAATCGGAGCCGACGCAGTTCGCGTTTTCAATGGTGCTGGCCAAGAGATTCCGCAATTGTTTCCCAACACCAGCGTCACCCCTTCCACCTTGTCGGTGGTACCGACCGGCGGCGGCAACGTGAACCTAGGGCTGGGGCTGAATGTCGATGCCACGGGATCGTTTTTCCTCGGGGATTTTCTGGTTCAGCTCAATTTCAAGGGCAACCTGGCCGGCACTGGCACGGCCCTGTTTGTCGATCCGCCGCCGATCGCCACCGCGTCGCTGGGTAATCAGCGAGTGTTCGGTTTGGACAACGCCGGCACGGCCTCCGTATTTGCAGACGCCGGAGACGGCCTGCTCGCCCCCTTCGACGCAGCCTACGACGCCAACAACAATCTTTATGTTGCCGATGTGCTGCGCAGTCGCATCACCAAATTCAATGCCAACGGCGTCGGTACCATTTTTGCCGATGCCGCCGACGGCGCTGTGATCCCCTCGGGTGTAGCCGTAGGGGTCGACGGAAGTGTGTTCGTTACCAACTATCTGACGAACACCTTGGTCAAGGTAAACGCTGCCGGTGTGGGATCGCCCTTTGCCGACGCCGGAGACGGGCTGAGCAGTCCGTTTGGCCTGGCGCTCGATTCGGCGGGCAACGTGTATGTTGCCAATCTGGGCACGCAGCAGATTCTGAAAATCGACTCGACGGGCGTGTCCAGCGTGTTTGCCGACGTGACCGATGGCTTGTTTGCTCCGTTCGATGTGGCGCTCGATGCTGCGGGCAACATCTATGTGGCAGATGTGCTTACCAGCCGCGTCTACAAGTTCACCCCAGCCGGCGTGGGCAGCGTTTTTGCCAACTCACTCGATGGCATCACCACGCCCAGTGGACTGGCCTTCGACTCATCGGGCAACCTGTTGGTGTCGAACTACCTTTCCAACACGATCGTCAAGGTCAACCCGGCCGGGGTCGGTTCGCCGTTTGCCGATGCGGGCGATGGCCTGAACAGTCCGTTCGGGCTGGCCTTCAACGGTGCGACAGCAGCCTTCGGAGGCGCTGGTACTGATGGCGGCGGTGGCGCCGCGGTGCCGGAACCTTCGACTTGGGCTTTGTTGCTAACCGCGGTGGTGGGGTTAGCCGGCTGGCGCCGCAGGAGGAACAGCGCACCGGTGGCCGGGTAACCATAACGCCGGAAGCAAGCTGGTTTTACCTGCAACCCCCGAGCAGGGGCCAGCGCTCGAGGAGTCTTTGCGCCAGACGATTCTCCTTCGCGGCAGATTACAAGCTCGCGCGGTGCGAAGCCCGGCTCTGCACCGGTCGTCAAATGACGACTTACAGCGCTGTCATGTCATCGCATCCCGGCAACCTCGCAGCCTGGCAACCTCGCATCCCGGCCAGGAAATCGACAGGTAGCTAACCTAGTGTGCCTGGATCCGCGTTTTGCCTTGGCTCCGGGCGATTCACGCGTGCCAAGGCCCAACCCCACAGCGCCAGCAGCGCCGTGGCTCCTACCGCCGTGGTCCAACTGGGACCTTCGGTTGCTTCCCATGCGATCCGAGATTCGGGCGCAACCGATTCGAGAATCCGCGACATCAATAAACCCACCAGATTTACCAAGAAGTGGAATATCATCGCGGCGGGTAGCGAACGCGTGCAAAGATAAGCGCAATGAAACAGAATCCCGAACACCAAGGTGCCCGCGATTTGAGACGGCGCCATGTGCAACAGACCGAACAGCGCCGACGTCATGCCGACACCCAGAACGGTTCCATAGCGGGTAATCAGGCCCCGGCCCAAGAAACCGCGAAAGAACAACTCCTCACCCAGGCCTGGGAACAGGCATCCGAACACCACCACGATCCACCAGGGCTCGGTGCTCAGTTGCGCGATGGCCTTGGCCTGAATATCCGTTTCTTGGGAGACCAGCGACTTGACTTGGCTCGCACTGAAATTCGCCACAACGAAGCTCGGCAGCAACGCCAATACGATGAGCACAATCGAAGCCCCGTTGGGTCGGAAAAGACCTAACATCGCGGGAGCTTGCCTGCCCAATCTCCAGGCAATCAGGCAACCGGCCACGACGACACTCGCGGTGGTCGCTAGGACCGTGGAATAGGCTACTATCATGAGCCGAACATCGTCGCCACTGTCGAACCGGCCCAGCACTCCCAACACGCCCACCATGGCGAGTATGCCCATGACGGCCACGACGATTTGTCCGAAGAGAAACAAGAGCGTCCATCCGATCGCATTCCAGATTCGCATTCCCGCATCAGGGGAAGAGACGTGTAATGACACGTTCGGCGACAAGCTCCCAGGTGCCGTATCGACACCAGGTGATGCCTGCGTATTGGCCTGCTCAGTCGCCAGGCTTCCGTGCCGACCAGAATCGTCGACATCTGGCCCCTGCTCCGAACGAGAGGTCACTGGAATTTCCCCCGCCGATTGGACGACCCGAGCCGCTAGAACGAAGTCGCGATAATGACCCTGTCGGAAGGCTGCTACGCAAACGGATCGCTGCCTAAAGAATCAATCGGCTGATTCAGATCGGTTTCGCCCAGTTCGGTGGGCATTTCGTCGTCGAGCAGCCGCACCACCACGCGATTGCCTCGCACCTCGACCACAATCACCGCCTGGCCAGGCTCGATCGGCAGACCATCGCTGACGGCGTTGATCGTATGCGCGCCGATACAAACGGCGCCACTGGGCAGCATTTTCGTTCTGGCAACTCCGGTTTGGCCCACTAGGCTTCGCAGCAAGCGCAACGAGTCGTTATCGGGCACCACATCCTCGGGTCTGGGGCCGCGTAATAAATGTCGCCGGCCCATCGGCGTGTGGGGCCAGACTTGCAGTGCCGCGCCGACGAGTGCAGGAATCGCCACGACCGTGGTTGCCAGAAACAACAGTCCAAAGGCCGGCCCGGCCAGAAAGGCCAATACAATGGCGCCCCCGACCGCCATGGTGGCCAACAGGCCCAAGATGCCGCCAGAGGGGATGAATACCTCGCACAGGATCAGGCAAAAACCGATGACCAGCAGTATCGTGGCCCAAAACACGCAATGTGCCTCGTTCGAGAAAAAGAAACGTTCGGTCTGATCGGCTAGGCGTCGCTAGCCAGCCCCGCGAGATACCTGACCCTCGGTCTGCACCACCACGCGGTGCCCTTGCACTTTGGCCACCACCACGGTCGTACCCTCCGGCACAATCTCGGCGTCGGCCACGCAGTCAATCAATTGGCTGCCCACGCGGATCTTACCCGCGGGCGATAGTTTCGTCGCCGCCACGAACCGCTGGCCGAGCAGGTGCCGATAGTCGGCCATCGTTTCTC
>CAYSXM010000513.1:0-4133 GCA_964434905.1 uncultured Pirellulales bacterium
GTCAGGCCAAGACCTGACCTACAAGACTAGCTCCAGGCGTGTTTCTTTCTCATTGGCACATTGCTCAGAAGCAATGCGCCAACAACCTTGCCGTTAGTTCGCTTCCGCTAGCACAACCCGAATTCAGGCCCCCTGGGGCCGGCCCCCAGGGCAAGCACGCACATGAACGTTACCGATTACGCGGTGGACCGTCCGAAGGTCATCCTGGTAATGACGGGGTTCACGCTGCTACTGGCCTTCATGGCAGCCAAGCTGATTCCGGTGCAGCGCACCCCGGCGATCAACACCGCGATCGTGATGGTGGCGGTGCCGTATCCAGGTTCCGAGCCAACAGAAGTCGAGGAGCGGATCACTCGCAAGATCGAAGAGACCTTGCAACAGTTGAACAATGTCGACTTCATTGCCTCGACCAGCATGCGTGGTTCGAGCGTGACGCAGGTAATTTTTCTCGACGGCGTCAACGCCAAGCAGGCCCGGGCCGACGTGGAACATCTGGTGAATCAGGTACGGCCGCTGTTGCCTGCCGGGCGTGAGGTGCAGCCGATCATCAACGAGATCGACTTCGAGAGTGCACCGATCATGTTGATCACCCTGGCGGGCCCTCCAGGGTTTGACGAGCGCACCTTGAAGCAGATCGCCGAGGACGTGCAAGACGACTTAGAGACCATTCCCGGGGTGTCGAACACGCAATTGTTCGGCGGCCGAGAACGCGAGATCCACGTCAACGTGAATCCTGATCTGCTGAGCCAATATGGTCTATCCATCAACGACGTGCGCAACACGCTGATGGCATTTCACGCGCAGATGCCGGGTGGCACGCTGAACTCTTCCCAGTTCGATCCGCAAGTGCGCAGCGAGACCAAGTTTCGTGGGGTCGACGACGTGCGCGAGGCGGTGATCTCGGAGCGCGAGGGGCGATTGATTCGCGTGTCGGATGTGGCCAACGTGCAAGACACCTTCCGAAGATTGATGAATTTTGCCCAGCTCGATGGCGAATCCAGCGCCACGATTATCGTTAACAAGGAAGCCAATATCAATTCGCTCGGAGCCGCACGCGCCATCAAGGAACGCGTGGAGCAGCTCCGCGACGAGTACCCCCACATCAAGTTCTCGGGCACGCGCGATACATCGAAGGAAATCGCGATGATGTTCGAAAACCTGGGTTCCGACGGCATTTTCGGCGGGTTGGTGGTGTTCGTGATACTGGCCTGGGCGATGGGGTTGCGGGTGTCGCTGCTGGTGGTGATTGCCATTCCGTTCAGCATGGCCGTGGCCCTGGTCTTTCTCTACCTGGGCGGCTATGCCATTTCGAACATGGTGATCTTCAGCTTCATCGTCGCGGGCGGTATGGTCATCGACGGCGCGATCATCGTGGCCGACAGCATCTATCGTCACCTGGAACTGGGTTACGATGCCAAGACGGCGGCCAAACTGGGCACCCACGAAGTGGCCGTACCGGTCTTTGCCGCCGATCTCGTCACGGTCGCCGCCTTCGCTCCCATGATGCTGGTCCCCGGCATCATGGGCGACTTCATGGGGGTGATGCCGGTCGTGGTGTGCGTCTCGCTAATGGGCTCATTGATTGTCGACCATTTCGTGGTGCCAGCGCTGGCGGCCTATTGGTTCCGGAACTTCAAGCCCAAGCACGTTAAGAAGGAAGATACGGGGCTGGAAGTCGCGATACCGACCACGGGGGCCTGGGCCCCGTTCTATCGGGGCTACATGACGATGCTACGCTGGAGCTTGCACAACCGAACGGTCGTGATGGCTACCTGCGGCATGGCGGTCACCTGGGCCGCGCTCATGCTGTATCTGGGCTTCATTGGGTTCACGTTTTTCCCGGGCAGCGATCGCGGGCAGTTCGAAATTGGGTTCGAAATGCCGCTCGGCTATAGCATCGAGCAAACCGCTCTGGCAGCGGAGACCATTCACGCGCCGCTACGAGAATTGGAGAAGTCCGGCGAACTGGTGCACTATGTCACCGCCGTCGGTTCTTCGTCGGGGCTGGCCTCGAGACTCGAAGGCGATCCCGCCATGGGGCCCGAGTTCGGCAAGGTCATGGTCGAGTTGGTTCCCCCCTCGCAGCGCAAGCGGCATGAGAGCGAGATCATCGACTGGTTGCGCACCCAGATCAAACCCGTGCCAGGCATGACCTATCGTATCGATCAGGTGGAAGAAGGCCCCCCCGGCGGCAGCGACGTGGCAGTGCGCTTCACCGGCAAGAACCTCGATCAACTGGGCATGGTGGCCCGGCGCGCCGTGGAAAGGCTGCGCCAGGTGAAAGGCACGGTCGATGTGCGTACCGACTATCGCCCCGACTGCCCCGAAATCATCATCGAGCCGCGACCCGAAGTGGTGGGCCTGTATGGCATGACCGACATGGAAGTCGCCCGCTCAATTCAAACGGCTATTTTGGGCGACACGGCAATCGAGTTGTCGCTCGACGACGAGGACGTGACGCTGCGGCTCCAAGCCGATCCCGATTACCAGCGATACATCGAAGACACCGAGCGGCTGTTGATTACCAGCCCTTCGGGCCGCAAGGCCACCGTGGGAGAGTTGGCTGATGTACACCGCTCCAACGGGCTTTTCAGCGTCAACCGACGCGACCATCGTCGCGCGGTAACCGTGATGTGCGACGTGCGCAAGGATCTGGGAGTGATTCCCGACGACGTGTTCAGGGTGCTGTCGAGCGAGGTATTACCCGAAGTCGGCTTCACTCCCGTCAAGGGGAATTACATGGCCTTCCTGGGGCGCGCCACCACCGACGCCGATGGCGTACAGGCCGCGTTCACCGGCGAAAACGAGGAACGAGACAAGGGCTTTCGATCGCTGTTGGAGTCGATGGTGATCGGTGTGGTGCTGATCGCCGGCATTTTGGTAGTGCAGTTCAATAGCATTCGGCAAGCGCTGGCCGTCATGTCCACGGTGCCGCTGAGTTTCGTGGGCGTCGTGCTGGGTATGTGGCTCTGCCGCTTCGACTTCAGCCTGGCATCGTTCATCGGCCTGGTCAGCCTGACCGGCGTCGTAGTCAACGATGCCATCGTGTTGGTCGATTTTGTGAACGAGGCGCGCAAGCGCGGTCTGACGCTGGAAAACTCTCTCATCGAGGCGGGGGTGAAGCGTTCCCGCGCCGTGCTACTGACGATGTTAACCAGCGTCGGCGGAATGATACCCACGTTCATCAACATGTCGGGCGGCGGAGAGTTCTGGCAGCCGTTGTGCGGGGCCATTATCTTCGGGCTGACCGTGTCGGCGTTCTTAACGCTGATCGTGATCCCCGTGAGCTACAGCATTGCGTACGATCACCCACATTGGATCAGAAAGCTTCGCGGACTACCGATCGAGCCGCTCGACCACCAGCCGCCTGCGCCAGAACTGGTGGTTTCGTAGGCCGGCAGGTCCCAGCGGTCGAGTTGTCCGCAGAGCGGACACGGTCGAGTTGTCCGCAGAGCGGAAAAAGTGCCCGACTGACGGGCCACATGTGGGCCACATTTGGGCCACAAATGGGCCAACTGCAGGGCGGAAAATATCGCCCCTAGAAAGTGCGCGCACGAAGATTCGAACTTCGGACCTCGTCCTTATCAGGGACGCGCTCTAACCAACTGAGCTATGCGCGCTCGGACGGTTTCGACGCGGAAGCGATCAGGCAGACCCCGGTTGGGGGTTCGGGGCCCCGTTTGGCGTTCTGGGCCCCGTTTGGCGTTCTGGGCCCTGCCAGGGGTTCAGGGGCCGCAGGGAACCTGCCGGCCAGGCCACGCACGCGGCCGGCAAGGGCCTAACGCAACCTTCTACCTATCGCTTCCCACTTCGATTCACCGGTCGAACCGGCCATTCTAAGTCGCCGCCTTGCGCTGTCAAACCGGGTGGGTGCCTGGGAGCCGCTAATTGTCCGGAGATCGAGCCCAAGCACCGGGGCGGACCGTTGCGGTCAATCGCCAGTAGGTGGTTCGACCGCCGCCGCTACGACTTGCGGTTTGACCTGCTCGTAACCCAGGCCCCGCAACACCTCGAGCATTTCGCTACAGGTGGGAAACATCCGACCGCTAACGCGTTTGTATTCGTCCATGGCGCGCATGAATTCGACTTCCTGGTCGGAATAAACGCGTTCGCAGGTGGTGGGGTCGATCTGT
>CAYSXM010000514.1:0-4122 GCA_964434905.1 uncultured Pirellulales bacterium
TAGATCGGGATTCGAGGCGCGGCTATCGGTGCCCACGGCCACAGGCACGCCGGCAGCCAGTAACTGGGGCAAGGGGTGCGGTGCGTGGCCAAAGTAGGCGTGGGTTCGCGGGCAAAAAACCACGGTCATGCGCGGGGACTGGGCAGCCAGAAAGGCGACTTCCTCGTCTGAAAGGTAGTTGCCGTGGATGACCATTGCACGCGGCGCGCGGGCCAGTTGCTCGAGATAGGGGAGCACTCCGCGGCCCACGACCGTCGGGGCGTGGTGGGGTAGGCCTCGGCTGCGGAGCAACTCGCCAAACGGGCCGCCGCCGGTGGCGAGCCACTCGATTTCCTCCGGCGATTCGGCGAGGTGCATGGCCAGCCCTTGGCCGTGTCGCGTGGCCAGTGCCACGGCGTGCTCGATCAACATGGGGTGAGTCGAATACGGGGCATGCGGCGACAAGCCGCGGCCATCGTGAGGCAGACCGCCTGGGGCGCACCATGCATCGGCCAGATCGCTCGACATGCCGATCCGCTGCTCGGTCAAGCCCAACATTTCCAAGTAAGCGGTAATGGACGGGCGTGGACCAGCCGCGGACAGCGAGATCGCTGGGGGCTGCGCGATTTCGCCCAAGCGGGTGACGCCGCGACGTAGCGACTCGGCGAGGCCTTGCGCGATGGCCTGTCGCGGATCGACGGGGCTAGACTGCGCGCGATGTGCAATCACCGCGCCAATCCAACTGGGAAACGGTTGGCCTGGCGAACCCAACGGGTTGGTCAGATCGCTAAACTCCAAGTGGGTGTGTGCGTTGATCAGGCCGGGCAAGAGTATGGTGTCGCCCAAATCGACAGTTGGGTTGTCGCAGCGCGACGTGTGCGGACTCGGAACCTGGCCGACCGTGACCAGACGAGCATTCCGGCCCGCCACCTCGTGCCCCTGATAGCCCAGCACGCGACCGTGGTCGGCCACAAGCAACGCGTCGGCCAGGGCCGGACCGGCGACGGGAATGAGCCAGCGAGAGCGGATTGCAATGGGCATGATGCGGTGCGTGGCGAGCGCGTCGATGGGGCGGGCCAGACCAAGGGTGGTAGGCCAAATGAGTTTGTCGCCGACCGCTGCGCGCCGCAAGTGCGCTGGCGGTGCGGTTGCGGTGTTCATCGCCCGACCATTGCGTGGACCGATTGCCAACTCGGCTCAGCCTGTGGCCGTGGGCGGCATGGTCTGCTACCCCAAGCCGGGCGCCGCTTGATCCTGGCGACAAATTGCGTCGTGCAGGGTTTCCTCGGCCGTGGCCTCGAGTGGCAACTGCCACAAGCGCACGATGACCGACAGGGCCAACAGCGAACCAACCACCAGCATCCCCGGGGTATAGATCAGGCCATTGTCGGGCAATTGCGGCAGGTTCCCCTCGGCCGGCGACAATTTGAAGATCCATTCCAACACGGGATATCGTTCCACGCGTTCGGGCGTCAGCAGGGTGGGCAGCAAGCCGAGAGCGTTGTGGGTCATGTGATACAAAATGGGTGGCACGATGCTACCGGTTTGTACGGCCAAGAACCCCAGTATCAGTCCGACAACGCCTGCCACGAGCGACTGTTGCAAAATGGAATGGCTGATGGCGAAGAACAAGCTGGCCAAGGCAACCGCCCAGCGGCGGCGCCCCAGATGGCGAAAGCCCGACAGCAAGAACCCGCGGAAGGCCAGTTCCTCGCACACGGCGGGCACGACCGCGATCACCAGCAAGAGCAACCAAATGCTCGATGGTTCTGCCAGCAGTTTGCTGAGCTGAGCGGTCATTTCGTCGTGAATGGGATAGAGCCTCATCACGCCGGCCTGGAGCACGTTGGCCGCGGGGTGCAGGCCCAAGGCCAGGAGCACGGCCGCTGGCAACGTGCTCCAGTGTGGCCAGCGCAGCAGCAGGGTTTGGCGCGGGTTGTCGGTAAGCAACACGGCCATGAGCAACACCGGAGCGAGGATCACCGCCAGTTGAGTAGCCAGCAACAGCACGGCTACTTCGTCGAAATTGCTGGGGTGCGGCAAACTGAAACCAACGAAGAATCGCAACAGCAAGATCAGCACGCCGGCAAACACCGCCATGGCCACGCCGGGAGTCGGTTCGCGATCGCGTACCAAGTGGCGTAGCCACAAGCCCAGACTAAATCGTTCTCCCTCGCGGAACAGCACGGCTTCCGAGTTGAATTGGTCGACCGCCCAACGAATCGCCAACAGGCAGCCCATGCCCGTCACCGCCGTGACCGGTGCCAGATAGGTCAGTGCAACCCAATAATCTCCCTCGAACACCGCGCGCAATAGCAACACCAACCCGGTGACGGGAATCAGGCTGTTGCCCAGCGTGAGGTCAAAACCGGGCGCCATGGGCAACATGACCAGGGGCATGGTGACCAGGATCAACGGCATCAGATAATACTGACCCTCCTTGGTGCTGCGCGCGAACGCCGCGAGTGCCAGGCACATGGCGCTGAACCAGGCCGAAGCCGGTGGCAAGGCAACCAGCAGCCAGCCCAAGGCAGACCAAGAGGGAGGCGAAATGTTGGGCAACTGGCTCAACACAAACGTGCCCGTGACACCCATGCTGAGCACGTTGCAAACCACGGTGGCCATGCTGAACAGCATGACGGTCAATAATTTTCCCCAGACGATCTCCGCGCGTTCGGCGGGGCCCGCCAACAGGGTTTCGAGCGTGCCACGCTCTTTCTCGCCGGCGCAGAGGTCGACCGCCGGATAGAAGGCACCCGTCAGTGCCCAGATAATCAGCAGGAACGGAAACAGTTTCGACCACAGCGCGGCGTCGCGATGCTGGTCATCGGCCACGTCGAACGATTGCACTTTAACCGGGTCGAGAACCTCGTCGAGTCGCATGGGCACGGCCGAGGCGTCGAGATTATCTTGGGCGATCAGGGCGCTCCAGCGATCGAGCACGCGTCGCACGCGCTGGTAGGTGATCGACGATTTTTCACGGGCCGTATTGTGAAATAGCTGTACTTGGGGAAACGCCAGTGCTTGCCGCGGCGCGCCGGGCGCCTCGGTTCGCCGTTCGAGCGCCGCGCGGTATTCGTGCAGTTGGCGGGAAAAATCGGGTGGAAAGGCCAGCACCGTCTCGAACCGTCCATCGGCCAGCACCTGGCGCGCTGTATCTTCGGGCGGTTGTCCGGCGAACTCTCCGCGGGGCTCTCCCGAGGCGAATTCCAAATCGATCAGCGCCATCTGTTGGTCGCGGTCGGGCTCATCGAACAGCGTCGCGGCGAAGCGCGATCCCTGAAACAGCGACGGCAAAGCCGGCACGTCGCCGGCGCCCACCACCAGCACGCGCGTGGCCCGTTGCCGCACAAACTGGGCAACTTGAAACACGCTCATGCCGAGCAGCGGATACATGAGCACGGGAAGCACGAAGATCATGAACAGCGTCCGCCGGTCGCGCAACTGGTCGCGCACCTCGCGAGCGAAGATCAGGCGAACATTGGTCCAGTTCATCGTGTGAATGCCGGAAGGAATCTCGCCAGGCGTGGCGGGGCAGGGAGCTCGGTCTCAGGCCGCTGGCACGTCGGCGGCCGGCGGATGGGCGGCGTCGTGACGCGATATCAATTGAAAAAACAATTCTTCCAGGTCGTATTGTCCGCCTGCGGCGCGCACCTCCTCGAGGGTGCCTTCAGACAGAATCCGGCCGCGATGAACCACGGCCACGCGATCGCATAGCTTTTCGACTTCTCGCATGATGTGCGTCGAAAAAATCACGCACTTGCCTTGTTCTCGCAGCTCGAGCACCGTGTGCAGCAACGCGCGGGCAACCAGGACATCGAGCCCCGTCGTCGGTTCATCAAAGATCAACACTGGTGGATCGTGCACCAGGGCCCGGGCCAAAGAGACTTTTTGTCGCATGCCCGTCGACATCTTGGCGCCCAGCCGATCGCGAATTTCCTGGAGTTGTAGCCGCTGGAACAGGTCGTTCATGCGGGCGGTTAATTGATCGTCGGCCAGGCCATGGAGGCGGCCGAAATACTCGACCGATTCCCAGGCCGTGAGCCGGTCGTACAGCCCGGTATTGGTCGAGACGAAGCCGATGTGCCGGCGCACCTGCGAGGGCTGGGTCACGACGTCGAATCCGTTGACCGTGGCCGAGCC
>CAYSXM010000515.1:0-4094 GCA_964434905.1 uncultured Pirellulales bacterium
TGGTGTGGTGCCGCGCACGCAGAGCCACGGATGGTAAGGCGTACCATGCAGCTTGCATGTGAATCTGGCAGTCCGTTGAAAAATGCCATTGTGGCATTTTTCAACCTCGCCACGTGCGGAGTCTTGTTGCTCTTGGCCACGGCGGGTTGCGCGAATAACCCGGTCCTGATGCAAAGCCAGGTCAAGCGGCTGGAGCAGGCCCAGGTTGCTGCGCAGCAAACACAGCAAGAGTTGACCACCCGCGCCAGCACGCTCGACCGCGACAACCAAGAGCTGTCCACGTTGTTGGCGCAATCGAAGCAGCAGGCGCAGTTACTGTCCGACCAGGTGGGCGCGCTGCGCGAGCAGCTTGCCGATACGTCGTCGCAACTGGCGAGCGTGCGCGACGAGTATTCGCGGACCACGGAAAAAACCAACGCCTTGTCGGCCAGTTTGCAACGCAAGGCGGGCGCTGCCATTGCGGCCAATAACAGCTTGCACGCCGATTTACCGCTGGTCGACCTGGCGGGAATCGAGGTGCGTCAAGACGGCGACGTGATTCGTATCGAACTGCCCGGCAACCAATTGTTTACCCCTGGCAGCGCCCGGCTGCTGCCCGACGCGGCGTCGCTGGTGGATCGGGTCGCGGTGGAACTGGCGCGGCTGTATCCGCGGCAGCGGATTGGCGTGGAAGGCCACACCGACAACGACCCCATTGCCAACAGCCAATGGGCCAATAACCACCAATTGTCGGTTGGCCGGGCCATGGCGGTGTACGACCATCTGATTACGCACTCGGGGCTGGCGGCGGAGCAGTTGTTCGTGTGCGGGCACGGCGCGAATCACCCGGTGGTGTCGAATGCCACGGCGGCCGGCAAGGATCGCAATCGCCGGGTCGAGCTGGTGGTGTATCCTGAGCACGTCGAGTCGCGCTAGCGTTTGCCCCGCAGGGTGAACCTGGCCTGGTGCCAGGCGTGTCGCTAACGTGTCAAGCCTGGGTTGGGGCGGGTGCCAGGGGGCTGGAACAGCGCTGAGGCCAGGGCCCATTCTTGGCGTGGTGCCAGAGGGGCTTGGCCAGGGAGTAGCGCTGGCTACTGGCAGCATTGTGGCATCCCCAGCCTTCGAGTCGAGAGAATCAACACACCATGATTGCGATCATCGACTACGGCATGGGCAACCTGCGCAGTGTGCAAAAAGCCTTCGAACGCGTGGGGCATGCCGCGGTCGTGACTAGCGATCCGCTCGAGCTACGCCGAGCAACTCACGTGGTGTTGCCAGGTGTCGGCGCGTTTGGCGACGCCATGCAGGAACTGGGGCGCCGCGGGCTCATCGAGGTGGTGATCGCGGAAATTGCCAGTGGCAAGCCGTTCTTGGGGATCTGCCTGGGATTGCAGTTGTTGTTCGAGGTCGGACACGAAGATGGCCGGCACGCCGGGCTGGGTGTGTTGGCTGGCGAGGTGGTGCGGTTTCCGGCGCGTCCGGGGTTGAAGGTGCCGCACATGGGCTGGAACGAGCTCATCGTGCGTCGCCCCGCGCCGCTGTTGGCCGGCCTGTCGACCGGGACCCACATGTACTTCGTGCACTCGTACTACGTGGTGCCGCGCGACCCGAGCGTGATCGCGGCCGAAGCGGCCTATCCCGAACCGTTCGCCGCGATGGTGTGGCGCGACAATCTATTTGCATGCCAATTCCACCCTGAAAAGAGCCAGGCCGATGGCCTGCGCATGCTGCGCAATTTTGCCGAGTTGGCTGGCCGGGCGTAACCGCTCCGTTCCAACCACCCGGCTGATATCTGCCTGCGAGGCCGGTTTCTACGTCCCACTGGGGGTGGTCGACGGGGTTTTTCAGTCCTGCTCGTCGAAAATCAATTGCCAGGCGAAACCCGACCGAATACAACGTGGTACTGAAGTCGGACGGGCGCGTCCGTTTTTGGTAAGTTCGCGCCAAACGGCGCAGTCAGTCCACGCCGGTGGGAGGCACAGCTCACCGGAAAACCCTTTGATCGAGGCCCACTGCATGCAACGCTGGCGATCGCTACTGATGACGGGCATGATGATGGTTCAGATCGCGTCGCTTGGTTTGGCTGCCGACAGCCGCGTGGGGCGAAGGGTGACGTCGTTTGCCTGTTCCGACGTGCATGGCCGGAAGCAACAACTGGGCGATTTTGCCGATCGCCAATGGTTGGTCGTGGCCTTTGTGGGCGTGGAATGCCCCGTCGTCAAACTGTATGCTCCGCGGCTCAACGAGATGGCCGCGCGATTTGCTTCGCAGGGAGTCGGCTTCGTGGCGATCGACGCGAACCGCCAAGACACGATCGCCGAGATTGCCGCATTTGCTCGCCAGTATTCGCTGACCTTTCCCGTGCTGAAGGATTTGGAGCAGACTGCCGCCGACACGCTGGGCGCAGAGCGCACGCCGGAGGTGTTCGTGCTCGATGCCGAGCGCGTGATACGCTATTGCGGTCGGATCGACGATCAATACGCGCCGGGAGTGCAACGGCGCGACGTGCGCGAGCACAGTCTGGTCGCGGCTCTCGAGTCGCTGCTGGCGGGACGCTCGGTGGCCAAGGCCGAAACTCCGGCGACCGGCTGCCTGATCGGTCGCGCGCACCGGCCCACGCCGCAGGGGGCGGTAACTTATAGCCAGCACGTGGCGCCGATCTTGCAGCAGCATTGCCAAGAATGCCACCGCCCCCAGGAGTTAGCGCCGTTTTCACTATTGACCTATGACGACGCGTCGGCCTGGGCCGATACGATTCGCGAGGTGGTAAACGAAGATCGCATGCCCCCCTGGTTTGCCGACCCGGCTCACGGCGAGTTCGTGAACGATTGCCGATTGACAGAGGCGGACAAGACCACGCTGTTCACTTGGATCGACAACGGTTGCCCGGCGGGCGACGCGGCCCTGGAGCCTGCGCCGCGCCAGTTCGCCAGCGGCTGGCGCATTGGCCAACCCGACGCCGTGGTGTACATGTCGGACGATTCCTTCGATGTACCCGCGGAAGGCGTGGTCGACTACCAGCATTTCACCGCCGAGACGGGTTTCACCGAGGACAAGTGGATTCAAGCCTGCGAGGCGCGGCCGGGCAACGTGAGCGTAGTGCATCACATCGTGGTGTTCATCCAGCCACCGGGCAAAGAGAGCGCGTTTCTGGGTGGACAGTTGTTTGGCGACAAGCTGTGCAGCGTGTTCGCGCCCGGCACGCCCCCCTGGGTGTTTCCCGAGGGGACCGCGGTGCGCATTCCGGCTGGCTCGAAGTTGATTTTCCAGATGCACTACACCCCCAACGGCACGGCGCAGCGCGACCGCAGTTTTTGCGGGTTCAAGTTCGCCGATCCGGCGTTGGTGCGGCACAAGGCCGAGGCTCAGGCGGCAATCAATGTGGGGTTCGAGATCCCCGCCGGGGCGGACAATCATCGGGTGACGGCTAGCTACAAGTTTCGCCGCGACACCTTGCTGTTGAACCTGTATCCCCACATGCACGTGCGCGGCAAATCGTTCTTGTGGGAAGCACAATATCCTGACGGCACGCGCGAGGTGCTGTTGAACGTGCCCCGGTACGATTTCAACTGGCAACTGCGGTATGACCTGGTCAAGCCGAAGCTGCTGCCCAAGGGGACCAAGATGCGCATCACCGCGCACTTCGACAATTCCGAGGAAAACCCCAACAACCCCGATCCGACACAGGCAGTGAAGTTCGGCCTGCAAACCTGGGAAGAGATGATGGTGGGGTTCTTTACCGCTGCGGCCGCCGAACCGATCAGTGCGGAGGCTGCCACCACCGAGTCGAACGATGATATTCAGGCCGAAGCGGGGGGCGAATAGACACGCGCGCCGCGGCTGGGTTGGTTTCCAGCGGCACCGCTTTGTTACCGCCCACCGCCAGTGAAACACACCAGACGCCTGTCCGCCGATCTGGAAAACAGGTCGGCGGGCGGGCGTCCCCCTGGGGCGGATTCGGCACTGGCACTGCAGCATGCCTGGCGCGCTATCGCGACGCTTCTGCAAATTGTCCACAACGGGGCGACTCGACCCTCAGGTAGTCCGCTGGCGTCAGGCTGATCGACACGCTGTGATCGCCGGCGTTGAAGTTGATGCGCGGATGCACCAGCAGC
>CAYSXM010000516.1:0-4089 GCA_964434905.1 uncultured Pirellulales bacterium
GGCAAGGCGATCAGGGGCAAATTTCCAGCCAGCGCTTGGAGTTCCGCGGTCACATCCTTCATGGTCGACCCGGCTCCGTATTCTCCTTTGACGATTTCGAGCTTCACGTTTTCGAACATCGTCAGCGCAAGCAATTCTCGAACGTCGACTCCTTCGGCGCTGAGCTTTTGGGCAATCGTTAGCGTGGCCGCGGTTGCCGGTTCCTTGAGTTCCGCATTCGTCATCGCGCTGATCGCCAACTGCAGCGTCTCCTTGCTCGGATAGCGCTTGAGCACTTCGATCACCAACTGTTTCTCGGCGGTTTGACGCGCGGCGCGCAGTGCCTGCTGGCACATTTCGGCGCGGCGCTCGATCGGCAATACAAATTGCCGTGCAATGCGGATATAGCCGCGCAGCGCACGGGTTTGAATCTTCTCGTCCGTCGCCGTTTTGGCCACATCGAGCAGCACCGGCGCCGCATCGTCCGTCATCCATTCGCCCAGTAGCCGACTGCTGACGTCTTGTAGTTGCGGATCACTGTCTTTTGCGGCCTCGCCCACGGTGGCCAGGGCCTTGGTACCGCCGACGGCGGCAAGAATTCGCAACACGGAAACCTTGGTCGGCACCGTCGCTGCACGATCGATGGCCGCCGCAAGTTCCGCGGCGCACCCCTCCCGATCCGGCATCCGGATGCTGGCGGCCTCGAGCGCCTTTTCCGCCACCGCGGCATCTTCGGAATGCTGCGGGGTCACGACCTGCGTGATCAGCAGGGACAGATCCTGGCTGCTAACCGTCTCGCCCAAGGCAACCAGCGCCGCCGCGCGCACCGCGCTGTCGACGTGTTCGAGCGCCTGCCGCAGGGCCGACGTGGCGTCGATGCGCCGTTGCCCGACCAACTCGATCAAGAGCGGGTACTGCTTTCCCTTGGCCGCCGGAAGCAACGCGACAATTTGAGCGTCGACTTGCTCGCCCGGCAATTGGGCGAGCGTGGCCTTGGCCGCCTGCGCCAGATCTGCATCGGCCTCGAGCGCGGTTCGCAGCAGCGCCTCGAGGCACGAAACATCGCCTACGCGGCCCAGCGCGGCAATGGCTGCCAGGCGAACTTGGGCTGGACCTTCGGTCGCGGCTTTCACCACGGCGGGCAACACCACAGTTGCCGGCCGGTCGGCCATCGCCTGAACGATCAGGGCTGCACGCTGGGGGGTGGCGCTGGCCAGTTCGCCGGGCAGCGCCTGATCGACATCGCTACCTGGAAATTCTCGAACCGTGGTCAAGGCGACCTGAAACAAACCGTGGTCCGGCGACCGAAACTGCTCGAGCAACAGCGGAAGGCCAGCTTGCTGGCGGGCCAGAATGGCTCCGCGAGTCGCCGCGATGATTCTGGGTTGGGCCACCTGGGCGTGCCGGACTTCGTCGTAAATCTGTGCCGCGACCAAGGCCTGGTCCGCGGCGCGCAAGCGCTCGGCACACAAGATGCACCCCTCGGCCACGGCCGTGCGAACTTCAAGCGGGTCGATGGCCAAACTGGCGCGTAGCGTTTTCACCGCATCGGCAGTGCCGATATGCCCCAGCGCCACGGCCGCGGCTGCGGCGACTTCAGCATCTTGGTCTCGCAAGCGCGAAGTCAAACGCTCGACTGCGTTGGCATCGCGACGCACGCCAATTGAATTGATCGCGCCCACCAGCAGCTTGCCCGACAAGGCCTCTGTGGCCGCGACCAGGGCACCGTCGGCCTCGACTCCTGGTATTGCCTCGAGTGCGATGCGCGCCCAAGAGGCCAGTTGCGCGTCGGACAACAACCGCGCCAGGTCGGGCACCGCCGCGCTCGAACCGTCGATGGCCAGACGCTTGCAGGCCAGCGCTTTCTCCGCCGCCGAAGCGTCGGAGCGCAGCACGGCGAGTTGCTCTGACTCCTTCTCCGGCGACAATTTGTAGCCTTCTCCGGCTCGGGCAGACGTGGCCAACCCTGCCAGGAACAAGGCCACGACAATGGTACCGATTCTGGTCGCAAGCATGATTTCGATCCCAATCGTGGAGTTCGTGGGCGTGACGATTTACGGTTCGCGGACGAAGGCTTCGCCGGCCTTGGACAGGCACCGCGGCGGCCAAGGTTCGTTCGAGCAATCTGCCAGGGGAGTGTTGCTCCCCGGCGATTTAGAGCCTCCAGGGTTCACGCAGCGCTTCCGACCGCAAGCGGTTGGCCGGTTCGTCGTCGATGAACTCGTGCGTGGCCAGGTCGTATCTCACCTGGCGCCCCAAGTGCAGCGCGATGTTCGCCGCGTGGCAGGCAATGTGCGCGTTGCAAGCCGCATCGGCATTGCCTTTCGGCAAGCCGCGAGATTTCACACAGTCGAGGAAATCGCGAACGTGGAACGTTGCGGGGTAGCCGTCGATCTCGGCCACCGTCCTCCCCGCCAGTAGCGCCGGCGAGCTCAACACCAGCTTGCCGCTGTCGCCCGCCTCGACCCAGCCGGTTTCGCCCTCGAAACGCACGGGGCACGACCCCAGGGGAATCCAGCCGGTCTCGCGGAAGATCAATTCCACGCCGTCTTGGTAACGTGCTACCAATTGACCATCTTGTGGTGCGTTGTACTCGATCGGCGGCGGGCAGTCTCCGACGGCCCATTGGCAGAGATCGACACAGTGCGATCCCCATTCGAGCACGCCGCCACCAACCAACCCGCCCCCCTTCTCGAAATTGAATCCATCCAGCAGCTTGTCATTGAACGGCCGCCAAGCCGCCGGACCAAGGTACATGTCCCAGTCGACAACCTCTCGGTTCGGCTCGGTCTGGGCAGGCAACCAGCCGCTCATCAAGGCCTGCATGCCGGCCGGGTGTGCATAAACCCGCCGGAGTTTCCCCAGCTTTCCGGTGCGCGCCAACTCGCAAGCAAAGGCAAAGTGCGGGAGGTTGCGTCGCTGGGTACCGGCTTGGAACACGCGCGCGGTACGGCGCATGGTTTCGGCCAGGATCAAGCTTTGTGCGATGTTCTTCGTGCAAGGTTTCTCACAATACATGTCCTTCCCGGCCTTGGCCGCTTGCATGGCGGCCGTCGCGTGCCAGTTGGGGCCCGTGGCAATGAGCACCGCATCGATGTCCTTGCGATCTAACAGTTCGCGAAAATCGCGAACCATGGCACAGTTCTGATTGTCGTATTTCGTGTCGGCAATTTTTTTGACTGCAACGCGGCGCGCTTCCTTCACGTCGCAAACCGCCACGAACTGCACGTCTTTCTGCTCCAGAAAGCAGCCCAGGTCGTAGGTGCCGCGATTGCCGATGCCGATGCCCCCCAGCACGATGCGCTCGCTGGGCGCGACCGCGCCGTCTCGGCCCAAAGCCGAACTGGGAATGATTGTCGGCGCCATCACCGCGGCGCCCGCCGCGGAAAGCGTGGTCTTCAAGAACCGACGCCGAGGAAACTGCGATTCCCTGTTTGCCACGGTTGTTCTCCAGCACGAGAAGATCAAGAGGCCATCGCGCACCCACCCAGGCTATCAAGCGGTCGGCGGACGCTCACAGCATACTCCCCCTGGTTCCTTCGATCTACTATCAGGCCCGCCGGCACCAAAACCGGGGCCGTGCGGCGGCGCTCGCCGACGCCGGCGGTGTTGATCGTCTCACCCGAAAACGCTTCCAGGTGGTCGCCAGGCGATCGTGGTTTTCCGCCAGAAAAACCCCGCCGCAAACGCCCTCGACCTGCATCGATCGCCCGTCGAAGGTGACCACAGGGCCTGCGGCGAGGGGGCCGGCAGCGTGAACTAGCAGCCCGTCGAAATCTTCAACGGGCTGGCTAAACGGCGCCCACCAGCCGGTGCAACAAGACACCCACGGTGTAGGCCAACGTGGCGGCCATGGTTCCCACGGCGAAGGTTTCGAGTCCGCCCCGCCACATCGACCCTTCGAGTATGTAGCCCTTGGCCAGCCCCCCCATGGTAAAGGCCACGGCCGTGGCTCCACAGCTTACGGCGAACTGATCGGCAGGCGCCAAACCCCAGGGCAACACATAGGGCACCAAGGGGACCAGGCCCACCAATACGAACGCGCCGAAGGTGGTCGCCGCCGCGCGCCACGGAGAACGTTGCTCCAGGCTCATGCCGAACTCTTCGATC
>CAYSXM010000517.1:0-4084 GCA_964434905.1 uncultured Pirellulales bacterium
CAGCGCTTGAAGGTCTCGACCACGCGCAGCGCGTCGCGCAGCAGGTCGCGGTCCAGGCGCCCGAGCGTCGCCGTGCGCACGCGGTCGCCGGGCGCTTCGCCACCCCGCAGCGCCTCGAGCTGCGCGCCCAGGCGCAGGCGCAGCAGCACCGACAGTGCCTGGCCCAGGTCGCGCGCGAAGCCCGGCTCGAGCACGCCCGCGGCGGCCAGCGCCTCGGCGCGCGCGAAGCTGTTGCGCGGCTCGATCCGGTGCGCCAGCGCCAGCGTGCGCAGGCCGTGCACGAGCGGGAACACGCCGCCACGCTTGAGGTCGGTGCCGCCCTCGGCCTCGCGCATGCCGCCGAACAGGGTCAGCGGCGAGTCAAAGGCCAGCACCGGCTGCGCGAAGGCGCGCAGGGCCGCGGCGTCGCCGCCGGCGGCGTCGAGGCGCTGCCGCAGCGGTTCGAGCAACGCCTCCGGCCCGGCGACTGCGCGCGCATCGAACAGGATCGCGAGGTTCATCACCGCATCCGCGTCCGGTCGCGCCAGCCAGGCCTCGATCTGTTCGAGCCATCCGGATTGGCTGCGCCGCCATTGGGGATTCGAGGCCATGACGCCGCCGGGGCAGGGCGGATAGCCCATGGCCGCGAGCTGCTCGTGGAATGCGGCCATCGCCTGCGGTGCGTCCGGCCAGCCCAGCCCGTCGGCCAGCACCAGCGCGTTGTCCTGGTCGGTCTTGAGCAGCTGCTCGCCGCGGCCCTCGCTGCCGAGCACCACCAGGCAGGCTTGCGCGCGCACCGGCGCGGGAACCAGGAACTCGTACAGGCGCGCCATCAGGCGGGTGTTGAGCGCCGAGACCAGCTCCATCAGGAAGCGCATCTTGGCGCCCTGCGCGTGCAGCGTGCGCACCAGCGCGGTCAGCTCATGGGCGATGTCGGCGAGGTCGGCGGCGCTGCGCGCGCGCGCCAGGCGGAAGCTGACCACGTGGCTCTTGCCGGCGAAATGGGCCAGCAGCTCCATCAGCCCCAGCGTGCCGCGCACCGCGCCCGCCCGCGTCACCACCAGGCGGTGGACGTGGCGCTCGGTCATCGTCACCAGCGCCTCGAACAGGAACGCGTCCTCGTCCACGGCCAGCACCGGCCAGGTCGCGTGCGCGCCGACCGGGCTCGCGGGGCCGGCGCCATCGAGCGCGAGCGCGTCGAGCAGGTCGGTGCGGGTGGCGATGCCGCGGCGCGCGCCGTCGTCCACCAGCACCGCATCGGTGCGGCCGCCGCGCATGGCCGCCACGGCCTCGGCAATCGTGGCTTGCGGCCCGACGGCAACCGGTTCGAGCACCAGTGCGTCGCGGATCCGCGTCAGCATCAGCTCGGCGAGGTCGGAGGGCTGGTCGCGCTCCGCCAGCAGGCGGCGCTTGACCGCGAGCGACTCGTGGAAGTACGCGGCGAAGCGCGGGTTCTCCTGCGTGAGGGCGAGGAACAGCGGCGCCGGGAAGGTCCACGCCAGGGTGTCCTCGAGCGCGGCGTAACGGTGCCGCGCGCGCCCGGCGATCGCGGCGAAGGCGCCGAACAGTTCGCCGTGCGCGTATTCGGCGAAGGCGCGTTCGGCGCCGTCGCGGACATCGCTAGCCAGGACCCGGCCCTTGAGCACCACGAAGACGCAGGACGAGGGCTGGCCGGCGTCGATCAGGCGCTCGCCGGCGCGGTACAGGACGATGTCCAGCGCACGCCGCAGTCGCGCCCGTTGCTCCGGGTCGAGCAGGTCGAAGGGCGGCGCGCCGAAGTCGGGCTCGGTCGCGCTCGCGGCCGGGAGGGTCGGATCAGGTTGGGCCACAAGGTCCTCGCGCCGCGATTGTCCGCGGCGCCGGTCCGCGGCGCCATTCGACCGAGGTCGCAGCCGGCCGCGGCCGGCTCAATTCGCGTCGGCGGCGCGCGCGAACTCCGGATCGATGAAGTCTTCCTTGCGGCAACTGCCGGCATCGACCGCGGCGGCCGACTCGCGCTTGACCTCGGCGGTCAGCGTGGTCACCACGGTCGGGTCGAGCACGCCGAAGCGCGCTTCGTCGTAGCGCTGCGACAGGGTCAGCGCATTGGCTGCGCATGGCCAGTTGCCCAGTCGCGCATGGGCCTGGGCGAGCTGGAAGTAGGGCAGGTAGTCCACGTACCACACGCCGTACATGCGCTTGGCGGCGCCGGGTTTGGGGTCGATCTCGATCGATTGCGACAGTTCGCCGATCGCACGGCGGGCGTCGCCGGCGGTATTGAGCTGGCGGCCGTACTCGAAGTGGAAGTACCAGGGCAGTCCATCCTGCTGGTCGGCGGGCAGTCCGCACTGGATCAGCACCTGGCGCCGCAGGGCGTCGGCGGCCTCGGGCGTCAGGGACATGGGGCCGGCGATCGCGCCTGCCTCGTTGGGCGGCAGGACGGCAGCCGCGTGGGCAGGCTGGCCCGGCATGGCCAGGAGGGCGAGGCCCAGGGACAGGATCAGGCGACGCATGGGCACGATCTCCATGAAGGTGGGAGGGGTGCTTCGGACGCTATTTATACGCTGCTGCAGCCGTTCGGTGGCGGGGCTGGCCCGGGCTTGCCGTTAAATCCGTGTTGACTGCCCTGCCGGGCAGATGTTGCAATCCGGTCGCCAACGGGCGCGGAAGCCGGTTGGGGCCACCGTGTCACAAAGCTGAACAAGCGTTGCGTCGGTCCTGGCCCTGCCGGCCTGCCCAATCGTGGAGACGAAACAATGACCCGTTCCAGAATCATCGGCGCAGCGCTGCTTTGCATGCTTGCGGGCATGCCAATTCTCTCGGTCGCCCAAGGTGGCCGTGACTTCGGTTGCCTAAACGGCGGTTGCGAACCCAACGTGCCTGCGATCCCGTTTGACATCCTGCCGCCGGGCGCTCGCTCTCTTGGCCTGGGCGGCGCATTCGTCGGAGTCGCCGACGACGCGACGGCTGCCGAAGCCAATCCCGCGGGCATGACGATCCTGACGCGGCCGGAGATCTCGCTGCATGGCCGCCACGCCTCGTACGACGTGGAGTTCCTCGACGCCGGCGGCTACGAGGGAATCGCGGCAGGCGCCGATACACCGAATCCGCCCATCGGTGTCTTCGAGGACGACAACGATTCGATCTCGTTCGCCAGCTTCGTATATCCCTTCGAGCGCTTCGTTGTCGCTGGCTACTATCAGAACTCCGGACGCATCGACAGCGGTTCGGTGATCGCCGGTTTCGAACCGTTCTTCATTGATACCTACATCGCGGAAAGCTACATCGACGCCGAGGTCGAGTCATTCGGCCTGTCGGGCGCGTTCCGCGTCGGAGACATGTTGTCGATTGGCATGTCGCTGAAATCCACGAGCACGGATGCCACCTTCATCCAGGCATCGACACTGTCGGACTTCCGCGACCAGGAGTTCTCGCAGCCAGACCCTGACGCAGCGGCTGCGATCATCGATGACGAGTTGACGCTGGTTTCGCGCACCTTGATCGACGACGATGCCTTCACCTGGAACGTCGGATTGCTGGTCAATCCCAATGGCAAGGTTTCGGTGGGCGCCGTATGGCGTTCAAACGGCTCCTACAATGCCGATCAGGCTTCGATCTTCACCGGCACTTCCGATTGCAATGGCGTGCCGAATTGCTTCCTGGCGCCAGTTGAGACGGAACTGCTCGATTCGAGTTCGGCCGGGTACAACCTCCCGGACATCTTCTCGCTGGGATTGGCGTGGCGGCCGGGTGACACCTGGTTGCTGGCCTTCCAGGCCGACCGAGTGGCCTACGACGAACTGCCGGCCCCGGCGAACACCAGCCCGATTTTCGAGGTGCCGATCGACACCGACCGCGCGGAGGGCGAATGGGTTGCCCATCTCGGCGTCGAGAAGGTGTTCATCTTCGAGAAGCCGTTCCTCGGCATGAGCCTGGTGTCGTTGCGTGGCGGGGCGTTCACCAACCCGGACCACGACGGCTACGACCAACTCGACACCGACGACACGAACTACACGGTCGGTTTCGGCACGGTCTTCGCCGAGCGCTTCCAGCTCGATGCCGCCGCGCAGCTCGCCGACCAGATCGACACCTTCGTGATGTCGGGCGTGTACCGCTTCTGACCCGC
>CAYSXM010000518.1:0-4068 GCA_964434905.1 uncultured Pirellulales bacterium
GTCGTGCTGCACCCGGTAGCCGAGAAACGTGCTCACCTCGCCATTATCGAGCTCGACCGCCACCTGCACTTGCACTTCGCGTTTAGGCGTAATCAGCAGTTTCCGGACACTCTCGCTAAGCTCGAGTTGATCGGCGGCACGGTCAAAATACAGCCGGCTGGCATCGAATCGCCGCATGCTTTTCTCGCTGCTGGAAGTCGACCGTTCGGCCCAATACCGCGCTGAAATGCCGCCTGCATGGCAACGCTACTAAATCATATGCTGGGAAGGTTGTCCTGGGGGCAGATTTTGTACCAGACTGCCCGTTCCAAAACCTACACCAGTGCGGTATCTAACGGCCAATAGCCACTACCCCGGTCGCGCCGGAGCACCAGATCGGTAGACTAGGCGCCGTGGGAACAATCTCCCATCAGCCGAAATTGGCAGTGCCGAGGTACCACCGGCAGGCCATCGCATGACTGCCCCCTAGGTAAACGGTCTGCCTGGACTTCCTTACTTGACACCGGAACGCGCCCCTTGGATTTCATCCGACTCACTTGCTCCGCGTGCCAGGCACCGCTCAAGCTGCGAGCCGACACCGTCGGCCGGCCGTTGACCTGTCCCCGTTGCGGCGAGGCCATCGTTCCTCCCCTTCGAAAACACGAGGACACAGCGCCTCTACCGCCAGCCACTCTACCGCCAGTGCCCGTGGCACCGGTGCCCACCGCACCGCGCACGGGAAATGCTCGAAACGTTTCTGCTAGTGACGAACCGAACTCAGGCCACGGCCGCCGGCCTGTGCCGTCGGTCATCGCGTTATCGGCGCTGATCCTGCTAGCAGCCGTCGTGGGTGCCGGGTGGTGGTTCACGCGGAGCCGCGACCCCGGGGGCCAGACCTCGCAGATCGGCCACGGGCAGTCGCCCCGTGTCGGCACGCCATCCGCAGGGCCACGCTGCTCGGTTCCCGGCGCGGAGCGAGCGGAGGGTGAACAGGCCGACGATCGCTGGCAAGGTCTGCTGGCCGATCGCAGCACGCCGTGGGCATCTGCCACCTCGGGCACACCCTGGAGTTTGGAATACGTGCCTCCAGGAGCAGGCTGCGCGTTGCTGCTACGTCCAAGTGCACTTTCCAAACAGTCGGCCGCCGTGGCAGCTTGGCAGGCCCTGGCACCGCTATTGGCTGGGTTCACCGCCGGTTGGAGCGAGTCGCTAGGTGCCGATTTTTCGCAAATCGACGAATTGATCGTGGCCTGGGTCCCGCGCGACCAAGGTCCGCCTGCCTGGGGCGTGGTCGTGAGAACTTCGCCTGATATCTTGCCTGAAAAGGTGCGCGATCGCCTCGGAGGCTTCGTGCCTCGCATACACGCTGGTCACACGGTGTACGACCGCGGTGACTACACCTGGTACTTTGTCGACGGCCAGCCCGACCGTCTGTGGTGCGCTGCGCCACGCGAGTTGGTCGATGCACTGGTCGAGCAGGGTACCACGCCATCGTCGTGGCGAGTCGAGTTCGATCAATTGTTGGCCCAGTCGGATCGCCTGCGGCAAGTGAACTTGCTGTTCGACCCTGCTTTCTTCGAAGCCGATGGCCGTGCGCTGTGGGTCGCAGAGACCGAACCTGCTCGCGCTGCGCTCGCCACGTTCGCCAGTGGCCGTTTTCGCGCAGCCCTGTGGAGCTGTCATGTCGAAGAAAACCTGTATTTCGAGCTACGCCTGGTTCCCGACCCGGCCCTCGACCGAAACGAGGTTGCCGCGGCATTGCGTGCCCGGTTTGCCACAGCTTCCCAGCGCGTGGCAGACCACTTGGGCCGCGTGGCCGTCTCCCCATTCAGCCGCGAGGTGCTCGATCGGTTTCCCGACATGCTCGGCGCCTGCGAACGCTTGACGAGAATCGATTGGCAAGAGAAACAAATAGTGGCCACCACGCTGTTGCCGGGCAAAGCCGCAGCCAACTTGGCTTGGGGTGCACGGTTGATACTGGCTGAAACACCCCTGGCGCCGTAAAGATGAAGTGTCCAATCGAGCTTCTGGCGTGACACTCTTTACCATATCTTGTCCGACCTGCCAGGCACGCTTGAGCGTCCGCCGCGCCAGCGCTATTGGCCAAATCCTGGAATGCCCCCAGTGCCAGAGCTTTGTAGAGGTACGTCCACCCGCGGGGTGGGCTCCCGGCCTGGCGACACCAGGCGCTGACCCGATCTCCCAGATCGCCACACCGACTGTCAAAGGTCAGCCGGACTCGCCCGATGGCCCTGCGCGCCCCCGGTCGGCCACCGAGGAGAATCTACTGGCCAGTGAGCACCCGCGCGAGCCTGGGCAACCACGATGGCCTTGGAGCACACGTCTGTTGGGTGGTGCGCTGGTGGTCGCCTCGCTCACCATGCTGGCGGTCGGCGTTCGATGGTGGGGTTCGCCTCCAGCAGGATCGGTGGCGACGGTTTCCCGGGGCATTCTCCCGGCGACCCACGGTCCGGCCGAATCGTCCACATTGCCAACAACTGAGGTCGAAGAGCCGGACGCCCGAACCACCGGCCCCGTCGGTGCTTCCGAGTCACTTAAGTCACGAGAGTCACCTGACGTCGCGCCCGGCCCGGAGCCTTCTAGCCCAGCGGAAACAACGGAGCCCACAAACCCAACTAAAATCGCCCCCTCTGACACGGCCACTTCGGGCATCGACCCGGGGCTGAACCCCATTGGCACAGATTCGCCAGGGGTTTTGCACGAGGATACGGCGGCGGATGAAACGGCCGATGAAGCTTCGCCCAGCAGCAGTGAAGGAACGGTGGATTCAAGTCTGGAACCGGTTACGGCGGTAGACACTATCGCGACCGCCGCGGAGAACGGCGATTCCAGTATCGCCGCACCGAGCCTGCCGCTTCCCGAGGAAACGGTGGCCGATGTCGCGGCAAGGCTGGCCGATCCGATCGCACAGTTGGAACTGCCCGCTGCGAGCTTACCCAAGTTCTTGGCATTTTTCGAGCGCGCCTCGACCATTCCGCTTAGCGTCGATTTCTCGGTGCTCTCAGGAACCGAACAAAGTTGGTCCACACCAATCGACATTTCCGCGCGCGATTCGACCATGGGCCAGGTGCTGAGCGCTGCGCTACGCCGACGTGGGCTGGTGGCGATCGAGCGCGGTCGTGGCCTATCGATTACAGCGCCCGACGCGACCGATCGGGATCTGCGCAGCGACCGACAGTTGCCGCTTGGTTCGCTCGCCGAGATCGATCCCCAGCTTGTTCAAGAGGCCCTTCGCAGTGTGTTGAAGTTAGTCGATCACGAGTCGGGCGAGGAGGCGGTCACGCTCGACGGACCAAATGTCGCCTTGCGTACCACCGCCGCAGGGCACGCCCTGGCGGCCGAGCTGGTGCACGCTTGGCAAGCCGCCCGGCGCGTCCGCGCGGCAGGGGGCGCGCGCCGTTGGCGGGCTGCCACACTAGCGCTGGCCACACCGGTGACGTCCAGCTTTTTTCGGCCGGCCCCCCTGGCCGAGGTCCTGGCACACCTGGCGCGGGCTACTGGCATCTGGCTAGCGGTGAATCACGAGTCGCTGGACCGGGCGGGCCTGTCGGTCGCGGTTCCGGTGCAACTGTCAGTCGACCAGGCGCCCTTGGAAACCGCGTTGAAACAACTGCTGGAACCGCTGGGGCTGACGTTTCGCGCCATCGACGAGCGGACCTTGGAAGTGACAGTTCCCAGAGCCCTGCCCTTCGAAGCGGCCTGTTTTTCCCTAGACGCAACCCGCGTCGAACCCCAGGCTGCCCTGGCTGACCTGATGCAGTCGGTCCACCCTGAGATATGGAGCGATCGCCCGCCACGTGCCCAGTGCTGGACAGACCCCGCCGCGGGGCTGGTGTGTGTGGTGGGCGACGCCTGGCTGCTGCGGGCAGTGAGCGAGAAACTGACCGCTCCAGTCGCTGCTGGGGCGCGCCCGACGAATCGCTGATGCGGGAGCTTGCTCGCCACCCAAGGTTGAGGCATAATCGACTTCATGAGCACCCTCCGCGCGACATCGATCCCGTTTTATTTTTACTTTAGCCCCCGGGGTCGCGGGGCCGGAGGAGGCGTGTAATCGCCTCGCTCGTGGCA
>CAYSXM010000519.1:0-4066 GCA_964434905.1 uncultured Pirellulales bacterium
ACGGCTCGCCGGGGGTACCTGTTGCTCAAACAGCGTCCAGGGCGTCTCGCTTGTTCTCGACTGCTGGCCCAACGATTCCACCGTGTGGCTCGGTCCCACCCGCTCGACCGACACCAGGTGTGTTAATCGTCGGCCAAAGTCCGATTGCAAAAACTGGTCGATCCAGTGATCGACCGGCGAATCGAACCCCGAGGGTGCAGACGCTAAGTCGGACGGATCGAGGCCCACGGGCAATTCGAATGGAAATACTTCGAGCACATGTTCGGGCAACCGCGTTTCGGCGATCGCCGCCGCCACGGCCGCCTCGCCCCAGCGATCGGTAACCAAACGAGTTTCCGCACCCAAAGCGTGCAGTACGGCTGCGAGTTGTGCGGCGCCGGGGGGGCCATCGGTTTCCGCTGCCACGCGCTCGGGCGCCACGATGGCAAACCCAGTGGCAATGGCCACCACACGACCGCTCGCCGCCAGGCTTTCCGCGGCACGCGCCAATTGTCCGGCATCGAGCGAGTGCCCATCCGGCTGAAAGCTGGCCAGGCCGCGTGCGCCCGGATCGCGGTGGACGATCGATTCCAATTGCCGAATTGCCGGATCGACGGCGGTGTGGGGCACGCGGTTCACTCGCCTCTCCGTGTGTTCCAGGGTGCACCCCGCTCGGGCGATGCATTGCCATCGCGCGCAACGATTCGAACGAGGTGGACTTCAGCCGTTTGATTTCGCAAGGAGTATCTTCCTGAACGCAACGCGGCGCTCCCGTGAGACTGGAACATCAAGGCAAACAGAAGCCATGCTGACCGAAAACGTCAACTCCAAGGGGCGAATAGTCGAAAGATGCAGGAATCGGTGGCCAGGGCATCGGCCCGATGCGTGCGCGCGTGCAGCACAGCCTACTTTTCAGCAGTCGACACCCAGGTATAGAATACGCTTGGTTGGAAGTGCAAATTGCCAGGCGGGACGTGCACCTTGTGGCCGAGCGCCCCCTGGTTTGTTGGTACCGCTGAATTAGCCGATGATTTGGCCGAACTGCGGACAGTATTCTCGGTTGCGAGTCCTTCGGTCGGGTGGGTGATTCGCACAGACCAACGGTGCCCGCGGTTGCATGCGGCGTTTGGGCCCGCTGGACCTGAGACCAAAAATCGGCCAGAGTGAGCCCGCGAAAACCGTTGCCACTCGGCGAGAGGGGTCGCGAACAGCGTTCTAGTCCAGAGGGCGTTGACAAGTTCGGATCGATCGCTAGAACATTAGCTCCGAGTTTGTGAAAAAAGTCACAGTATCTCGATGGACTAGTTTCATTCGGTATAAGCGTCCTTCGCGTAAGCATTTACCGCGTCGACGGTGCCGCAATTGCCGGTTGCTGTGCAGGGATCGGTAGGCCGTCGAGGCGGTTCTAGGACGGGACTCTCGCGGATGAGCGACGAAAAGAAGCGGCCCAGCGTGGCCGAGATCTTGGCGGCAGCCAGGAAAGCTTCCTCTGCCGGTCCGGGTAGCCCTGCGCCGTCGGCGGCCAGTTCCGAGCCGGCGCCGAATCAAGGCGCAGACACCAAGCCCGAGGCCTCTCCTAGCGCATCGGCGACCCCACCGGCTGCCGCGTCTTCAGGCGCGAAACCCCCGGCTGCCGGAGCAGCGCGGCCCAACGTCAAGGACATTTTGGCGGCCGCTCGGGCCGCCAAGGGTGGCGCTGCATCTGCGCCCGACGCCACCGGGCCGTCCAAGGCACCTCCGGCGGCCGAGAAGCCCAGGCCAGCCGCTGCTGCCAAGCCGGGTGCGGAAAAGCCATCGGGTGCGAAGCCGGCCGGAGCTGGTAAGGACACGGCCAGCATTTTGGCCGCCGCGCGCGGAGGCACGAAGCCTGGCCCCGTTTCCAAGGCCGACGCTGCCGTGAAGACGCAGCCCGTTGCAGCGAAACCAGCCCCGGGCGCGACGGCCGTTCCGCCCATGCCGACCAAGCCTGCCTATGCACAGAAGAAGCCGGCCGGCGCTGTCGGTGCGGAGGCCACGCGTCGCGGATTTTTCCATTTGGCCATGGGCTCGTTCCTGGCCTTGGGCTTTACGTCGCTCACGCTGACTTCACTCTTAAGTACATTGGGCCTGGCGCGGTTCATGTTTCCGAATATTCTGACGGAGCCCCCCAGTCGTTTTAAGGTGGGTTTCCCCGCCGATTTTGCGCCGGGCGCGGTGTCGACCAAGTTTGTCGCGCAATTTGGCGTGTGGGTGGTGAACGGCGAATATCAGGGCCAGCAGATGATTTACGCCCTGCGCACGGTCTGCACGCACTTGGGTTGCACGCCGAACTGGCTCGAGGCGGAACAGAAGTTTAAATGCCCCTGCCATGGCAGCGGCTTTTACAAGGACGGCGTTAATTTCGAAGGCCCCGCGCCGCGGCCGTTGGAACGCTACGCGATTCGCTTGGCGGACGACGGTCAGATCGAAATCGACAAGAGCAAGATGTTTCAGGAAGAAATGGGCCAATGGGCTGACGCTGCCACGTTTGTCCCGGTGTAATGTGGCACGCGACCCCGTCGTGGCGTGTCTGCCGCGGGGCCGACACTCGGCGCGACGGCCCGAGTGCCAATTGCCGTTAACCAATTCCCTTAGTTGACCACTCAGGCTTTAGCGCGATCCCCACTATGTCACTCGGCGAGATGATCCGAGAGTCGCAGGTTTGGAAAAGCATCTTCCGCCATCCGGCGCCGGTCGACCGGCGCAACCGGATCGTGGTGATGCTGACCAATTTTTTCCTCCACCTGCACCCCGTAAGTGCCAAGAAACAAGGCATAGCGCTCAGTTACACCTGGTGCATGGGCGGCGTCACGTTTTTTCTGTTTCTGGTGGAAACCGTGACCGGCGTGTTGCTGATGTTCTATTATCGCCCCACGTTGGAGTGGGCGTACAACGATATCCTCGCGTTACGCGACGTGACGTCCTTGGGTATTTTGCGCGAGTTGCATCGTTGGGCAGCGCACGCCATGGTGATCACGGTTTGGCTGCACATGTATCGCGTTTTTCTCACCGGCAGCTATAAGCCGCCACGCGAATTCAACTGGGTGGTGGGGGTGCTGCTGCTGTTGATGACGCTGTTGCTGTCGTTCACCGGCTACCTACTGCCCTGGGATCAACTGGCGATCTGGGCTATCACCGTGGGCTCGAACATGGCCCGGGCCACGCCCGTTTTGGGCCACGAGGGCCCGCTGCAACAGTTTCTCACGATCGATCAGATCGACATGATTACGAATGCCTCGGACGCGCGGTTTGGCTTGCTGGGCGCGCGGTTTGTCGGCGAGGAAACCCTCAACCGGTTTTACGTGCTGCACTGTATCGGTATTCCGCTAGCGGCGGCGTTGTTGCTGGCGATTCATTTCTGGCGGGTGCGCAAAGACGGCGGCATCAGCGGCCCCTTGTAATCCGCCGAGCAGACATTGGCAGGGCCGTAGGGTACGTCTGGCCGCCCCGGCCGGAATACGTTCGCGGACGAGTAACCATCGAGCGCCAACATGCACGGAAACGAAGCTCGGTTTGTCGCCAGCATCGCCAGTTTTCTGGGAAACTATTACTTGGTTATCGGGCTGATGAATGCCCTGATGGCCCTGTATCTGTGGCGGCAGTTGGGCCGCACCCGCGCGGCGATTGCGCTGGTGGTTGTGACCTTGGGTTTCGTCATTCTGGGCGCCATTGCCCTGGGGGGCCAACCGCCTGGCCTGCCCCAAGCCATACGCTCGGCGATTGACGTGGCCTCCAACGCCGTGACATACACCTTGGCCACCTCGCTGGGCCTGGTGGTGTTCTTTTTCGGGCGGAAGTTTTTTGTGAAGCCGGCGGTCGCCTGGACCGGTTTGAACGTGTCCCTGCTGTTGATGGGGCTCTCGATGCGCGATTACGACTTCGCGCAGATTGTGACCAAGGCGGACAATGTTCCGATCGTCGGGCTGGTGTTCCTGCTGGGCTTCTTCACCTGGCTGGCAACGGCCAAGGCCGTGGAAAACGACGAGCGCGCCAAGCAGGGGTTGCCACCCAAGGAAAAGGAAGACTCCGAAAAGGTGCTGGTCTGGCCCGATCTGGTTTACACCGAGTT
>CAYSXM010000520.1:0-4056 GCA_964434905.1 uncultured Pirellulales bacterium
ACTCTGCCAGGCACGAGGCGCCGCCGTGGTGGTCATGGATTCGGACTTGCAAGACGCCCCCGAGGCCCTGCCACGGTTGGTCGATGCCTGGCGGGCCGGAAACGACGTGGTGTATGCCATTCGTGCCGAGCGCAAGGAATCGCGTGGGAAACGTGCGTTGTTTGCGGCGTTTTATCGAGTGCTGGCCGCGGCTTCGCCCACGCCGATTCCGTTGGACGCTGGCAACTTCGGGTTGCTCGACGCGCGAGTGGTTCGCGAGTTGACCGCGCTCGGCGAGCGCGACCGCTACTTTCCAGGCCTGCGATCCTGGGTTGGTTTCCGACAAACCGGGGTGGTTGTCGAGCGACTGGCTCGCTACGACCACCAACCGCGCGTTTCGTTATGGGGTCTGGCCAGGTTGGCCAAGTCCGCGCTGTTTTCGTTTTCCACGCTACCGTTGGCGATGTTTTGGTGCATCGGTCTGGCAGCCTTGACACTGTGCCTGGGGCTAGGAACGTATGCGACATTCTGCAAGGTCTGCACCGACCTGGCCATTCCCGGCTGGACCTCCCATATGGTTACCGCCGCATTCTTTGGCGCGCTCAACGCGCTGGGCATCAGCATTTTGGGTGAATACGTGGTGCGCATTTATGACCAGGTGCGAGGTCGTCCTCTGTTTCTAGTCGACCGCGTGGTGAACGGGGCGGCATCGAACTCGGAGCGGCTGCAACCGGAGACCGCGGCGGGTTGGTTGCCAGTCGAAAATGTCTCGTCGCGAGACGGCTCGAACACCAGTGCCAGCGACGAAGATCTGTGCACGGATCTGTTGCGCGAAGCCAGCGACTTGCTCGGTACCCCAGGCTTGCTTGAAGTAGCAACGCTGGCCCCGCCGTGCAAGCCATCGCGGAGGGTTCCCGCTCGCACCAGCGTGGCTCGTGGGCGCGGCGCGCGGGGCACCGCCCACAAGCCGAAAGGCAAATCGCCAAGACGCAACGGTCGCTAAGATTCGCCGACAGGCGCTGGCCACCTTCGCTCGGGTTGGCCCGCCGCGCGCAGGTTGACGACCCGTACGACCTGGCCGGCCGCGGAGGTCGGAAAATCCCGGTCGACCAGGCCACACGCAACCGCCGTGGGGGCAGAAATCGCCTCGTGCGGCAAGCACGATTTGAGCAATACGAGTTCCTGGGCGCCCTGCACCTGTGCGAAGCGTGCGGCGA
This sequence comes from uncultured Pirellulales bacterium, assembly GCA_964434905.1. Lineage (GTDB taxonomy): Bacteria > Planctomycetota > Planctomycetia > Pirellulales > CAYNRE01 > CAYSXM01. Next base: position 1,197 of record CAYSXM010000520.1, read on the forward strand.
TTGAGTCGCTGGTTACGGACCAACCCGCTGGCAGTCGGCGACCGGGCTGCCGGGGTTCAATTTCGCGCAGCCAGGTCCAGGGTTCCAGAATTGCAAAACGGTTGTGCTGCCAGGCAGAGGACCAGTCGTTGGCGGTTGCGGCCAGGGGCACCCGCCAACTAGCAGCCAAGAGTTCAGCGTTCAATTGCATGGCGCGAATGCAAAGCCAATGAGCGGTCTGTTCGCCAAGATGGTACAGCCCGTCGGCCTCTCGGACCCACTGGGCGGGTTTGCCGCCACCCATCACGATGGCGTTTAGGCCAGGCGGCTGGCGAAGTTGCCATTCGCTCCAAGCCGAATTCAGCCCGGCCCAATCGAGCAAGCTGCCACCTAGCTTGATGACCCGCAGCAGGCTGGTACTCATGGCAGCCTCTCGCTTGCCAATTGCGCCAGCGCATGCGCGGGCGCAACCTGCGAGGTGCGAGAGCCCAACAACTTCGAAAGTGAAATTACCGCTGCCCCGGGCAACACGCGTGCCACGGCGCGTCGCGCCAGAAACTCGCCTTCGCCACTAAGCAAGATGCGCTCCACCGCACCCTGCCGGGACAGCACGCGTGCGATGGCATGTTCCACCAGACGCTGCTGACGAGCGGCCACCGTGGTGGCGAGGGCGATCGCCTCGTCTTCAGTGAACAAGGATTCATCGGCGCAGACCATTCGCGCCAACCTGGCAATCGCCGCGGCGCGCGTGGCAGGCCGACCATCGCAGGTGGCCAGACTATGGGGTTCTTCAGGCAAGTCTGCGAGAACCAAATAGGCATCCCAGCTACTGGCGAACAATTCTTGCGCGATTTGACAACGCCTGCCGCGCCATCGCGCCGTGCGCACCAGGGCACACACGGGGCTGCGTTTGACACCGGTATAGACCAGCTCGCCGGCTGCCAGGCGTGCGGGGTCGGTGGACCCCTCGGAGCAAGGCGCGCTATTTACCAGCGGAATGATATCGGCAGTGGTAGAACCGATGTCGATCAGCAGCGAAGGCAACCCGGTCGTGAAACGGCCCGCGAATGTGGCCAGCGCGCACCAGTTCGAGGCGGCTGTGCGCAACGGTTGCCGCAGCGCTTCCTCAGGCGATGCAAATTGGCCACCCACCAGGTAGATCGCCACCCGGCGCGTGGCAGCGGCGTGACACACGGCGGAGACAATTTGTCGCACCCCTTCCGCCTTGTTCGCATAGCAATCAGCCAACTCGCCGGTCATGGTGGCCGCCAGCGAGCAGTCGGGAGGCGCGCCGGCCAACAGCGCGACCAGTTCGTCGGCCAATCGATGGGGTTCGCGCCATAGTGCGAAGGGCCGAATGAGGGCGAAATCTCGGGCATCGGCCAGCTTCAGGTGCGCGCCGCCAATGTCGACTCCCAACCAGTTCATCGTTTTTGCCCCGCGCCGCGCTCAGGACTGGTGAGCAGGCTGGACGGCCTCCATCAAGATCAAAAAACCGTCAGACGGTTCTCGGCACTTGGAACCCATTCTTTCAGGGTTCCGCTGGTTGTCTCTGACGACGGTTGCCAATCGGCAAACAGCGCATGTGCCAGGCTCCGTCGTGCCCACCCGACCGCGCGTGTGCCGGCTGCCGTGAAGGCAAACGAATCGAGTCTACCGTGCAACAAGACCGTCGCCTCTGTTTCAGGGAGCCACCGTGTTGCGGTGCAGGCGGAACTCGACCTTCAGGCGGACACATCACGTTGACCGCTTCGAGAACACGTTCATGCATCATCCGGTTTGACTGAGAATTCAATCCCCTGGGTGTCGAACTCTAAAGAGGGGCGCTGGCCGCAGGCGATATCGAGCATGGCCGCGGCCAGGTTGCCTAGGCAGGCCTGTCGCAGGCCGAGGTAAGACGTGGTTAGCCGTGGGTTGACCTCGATGATGTAGTCGGAAGCTCCGTTCTCGTCGTCACCCAAGATCAGGTCGACGCCGACATAGCCGCGCGCGGGCCCCAATGCCGCCACGGCTGCCAAGCCCCACCGCGCGGCGCGACGATCGAGTGCCTGGTCGTCGAGCACCGAGCCGCCCAGATATGCAAAGGTGCCATCATCGGCCAGATGCTGGCGGCAGCCAGGCAGTGCCACCACCTGGTCCGGGCCACACAGCAGGGCCACGCTGGCCGGAAGCCCCGGACAAAACCGTTCCAACCGCTCGGGCCGCGTGGGGGGCCGCCAGGCTGCGCGAGCCGCGGCCGACTTGGTCACTAGTTGCAGCGCGCGAGATCCAGCGCCGTCGCGCAATTTCCGCACGGCAGGATAACCGAAATCCTCCGGCATGCGCTCGCCCACTTCGAGCACGCGACCCAGCGGCGATGGCGCGCCGGCGACACGCAAAACGTCGGCGGTCACCTGCTTGTCGGACGCCAAGGCGACCCATTCGGGCGGAGGCCCTAGCAGCGTCCCACCCACCTGGAGCACGCGCTGGCAATAGCCTACCAGCAAGCCATCCCATTCGGGTGCCACGACCAGCGACCAATCGCTCTCCGCCGCTTGGCGATCGAACACTTGGTGCAATTCGTCGCGAGAGGATACCGGCCGGCTCGGTACCCGGCGGAGCCAATGGGCGGGCAGGCTAGTATCGCGTGCCAAGCACACCTCGACCCCTGGGATGGCGGCCAGATCCTCGGACAGCGCTTCGATAATAGCGCGACCTTCGGACATCAGCGACGGCGTTACCAGTTCGCCCGACTCGTCAAGGTATCTCCCCCCGCCGGTCAAATGTTCAAACACGAACAGCCGCACGTGCATCCTTTCTTGGCTGGCCAATTGCGAGCCCCCTGGCTGGCGCGTTCACGACCGCCTGATCCCGAATTATTCATGAGCTTTATGCTGCGGAA
>CAYSXM010000521.1:0-4054 GCA_964434905.1 uncultured Pirellulales bacterium
GCTTCAAATTGGCGGAAATGCCTGGCGCGCTCGCCGATTTCGACAGTTATCTGGCCGCCCACCCGGCTGCCGCCGCTGGCCACTGGATGCGCGGTATCGCACTGTATTACCTCGGCGACTACGCCGCCGGTCGAAAGCAGTTTGAACAATACCAATCGGTCGACGGCAACGATGTGGAAAACGTGGTCTGGCGCTTTCTGTGCCAAGCCCGTGAAACCGATGTTGCCACTGCCCAATCCGATCTCTGGCCGGTCGGTCCAGATGCTCGCGTTCCCATGGCCGAAATCTATCACCTCTTCGCGGGCCGCGCCCAGGAACAAGATGTGCTCGACGCCGTGGGTCACGGCGACCCCGACCCGGAATCCAGGGACCTGCGGCAATTCTATGCCGAACTCTATTTGGGGCTGGTTTACGAAGCGCAGGGCCAAGCCGATACCTCGCTCACTTGGATCCGCCAGGCAGCCGCACACCCGCCTGGGCAATTCATGTGGAATGTCGCCCGGGTACACGCCCACCTGCGCGGCGGCGACCCCGTCGAGCCCGCTGACGCCCCATCCGAATAGCCCCCTGCCATGGTCGCCGCCATTCCAGTGCGGCTGCGGATTGCCCAGTTTGCCTTGACCCTCGCGCCAGGGCGCCTATACTTCCGACCCGTTGCATTCGTGCACCATCTACGCGAATCCCCCGGTCGCTTTCATCTAGGCGGCCGGCTGCGGTGCTAGAAAACCATGCACGTCTCCCCCATTGGCCCAGCCTCGTCGCGCGTTCGCCTCGCCACGTGCTGCGCTTGGAGTCTGGCGGCCGCCGCGCTGATTACCATCGGCGCCGGACCCGAGGCCTGGAACGATCAGCGCCACTTGGAACCCTTTGTGTGCCGTGCCGATTTTCCCCTCGACCGGCGCGAGCCCCTGCTGCGGTCCTTGCAACTGCTCCGCCGCGATGTGGTCGAACTGCTTGCGGTTCGCCCTTCGGCCGAACCCGTCGAACTCTACCTGTTTCGAGACAAAGGCACCTATCGCGGCTATCTCAACGAGCGCTATCCCGATGCACCACAACGCCGCGCGCTGTTCATCAAGGGCGACGGCCCAGGCATGGTGTTCGCCTACGAAAGTCGCGATCTGGACATCGATCTGAGGCATGAAACAACGCATGCCATACTGCACACCGCGCTCGCCGAAGTGCCGCTGTGGCTCGACGAAGGTCTAGCAGAATACTTCGAGGTCGCGCGTGAAGAGCGACTGGCAGGCCACCCCCATCTGGCCAGCGTGCGCTGGGCGCTCTGGCATGGGCTTACCCCATTGGCCGAATTGGAAGCCAGAGCCGCGTTGGGCCAGCTCAGCCGTCGCGACTATCGCGATGCCTGGGCTTGGGTGCATTTCATGCTGCACGGCCCCGGCGAAGCCCGACAAGAATTGGTCGGTTATCTGATCGACCTGCGCTCCGCGCAACCCAGCGAACCTCTCAGCGCGCGGCTAGCGCGGCGTCTGCTCAACCTGGAAGAACGGTTTCACGACCATTTTCGCGAGTCGGCTACCGAAACCGCTTCCACGCAATAAATCGCGGCAGCACCCCTTCCTGCACGCGAAAATGATGGGCCACGCGCGCAAACACCACGAAAACCGCCCGATTATCCCACACCTGGGCGAAGAGGACGGTGTAGATCGCGCCGGTTGTGCGCCACCTGCTTTTAGACTAGCCCAGCCAACGCAGGTACTAGCCCAGCCAACGCAGGTACTAGCCCAGCCAACGCAGGTACTAGCCCAGCCCAGCCAGCGCAGCCTTGGCCGCCGCGATTTGAGGTCCGTCGGCCGCCACATCGCCGTCATTCACTATCGCCTGATACACTTCCTTGCCAGCGTCCTTCTGGCCACCCAGCACCAGAGTTTCCGCCAACCGCACCCGGGCGCGAACCAACCGCGTGCGCAGCCTCGGCGTCGGCTGCCCAAACTTCAGCACCGCGGTCAACACTTTGTCGTTGTCGGGCTCCGCGAATCTCGACAGCGCCTCGGCTGCCGCGGTTCGCACCTCGGGGTCGTGGTCTAGCGCGCAATGCTTCAGCGCTGCCAACACCTCGGCACCACTGCGGTCGCCCAGCGCATTGATCGCCCCCACGCGATATTCCGGCCCCAGCCCGTTCTGGGCCGCGTGGGCCAACGCCGCCGTGGCCGCCGGAGCCAACATCTGATCGAGCGCCCATCGCGCCTGCTCGCGCACGTAAAAATCTTCTGTCGCCTGCACCACCGCCGCCACTTCGCTGGGACCTCCGACCGCGGCGAGCAGCCGACATATCAGCCCTCGCACCTTGGGGCTGCGAGGTTGCTGTTGGCTGCCACCGTCGCCGGTGGGCACGGCTGTCGCGCCATGGAGCGCTTGCGCCAACTGGGAAGCCAGAGCGCCGCGATCCGCTTCCTTGCCAGGCGCGCCGGCGGCCGCGACTTGCAACGACAATTCGCGGTAGGCGCGAAACGCAATCGGTTGATCGGACGAGCCCAGTTGGTCGACCAATTCAGTAAAGCTTGCCATCGAATGCTGCCTTGTCGTGACCAGGTGAAATAGTTGATGTCGCGTACGCGGCGGTCTGCACGCCTGCCTGCGTACGGTGCTGCGTCTACAAATGCCCTGCTTCTACAAATGCCCTGCTTCTACAAATGCCACGGCGCCCGCATCGGTTTCGAAACCAGCAGGTTGGCCAGATCGTCGCCCACGAACTGCTGCGTGGCCGGGTCCCAATTCAATTCCCGGCCCAGGCGCAGCGCGATGTTGCCCAAATGGCACACCGAGCACGAGCTATGGCCGATTTCCACGTCGCAAATGCAGCGCTCTCGGCTCTGAATGCAGTCGAGCCAGTTGTTGTGGTGATGGTTGCTTTCATACAGCCGGGTGTCGCTCGGTCCAAATTTCACCGACAACAGCGCCTTGTCCGAGGCATCGATCCGGCCGCGGCTGACAAACACCCAGCCATCTTCGCCGGTGAACTTCACTCCGTTCTCGCCTTCCGCATGGCAGTGCAACTCCACCCCATTGGCATAGGTATAGGTCACTTCGAAATCGAGCGCGATATCGTGTGGGCCCGTCTCGGAAAACACGCCCCGGGCCGATACCTTGACCGGGCCCGTCCCGTCCATGCCCATGCCCCATTGGGCGATGTCGTTGTGGTGTGCACCCCAATCGGTGAGCTTGCCGCCCGAGAAGTCCGAGTACCACCGAAACTCGTAGTGACAGCGATTCGCGCTATACTCCGACCACGGTGCCGGGCCTAGCCAAAAATTCCAATCCAGCTCCGGAGGCGGTGTCGTAAACGGTTGCCAACTTCCGGCGTCCATGCCGCCAATGTACGAGTCGACACGTTGCAGCTTGCCAATCCGGCCATTGCGCACCAGCTCGCATGCGTGCCGGAAACGCCGATCCGAACGCTGCTGGCTGCCCGTCTGAAACACCCGCCCATAGCGCCGCGCCGCTGCCACCATCGCTCGCCCCTCTTCGATCGTCAGCGACAAAGGCTTTTCACAATACACGTCCTTGCCGGACTCCATCGCGTAAATCGCCGTCAACGCGTGCCAGTGGTCGGGTGTCGCAATCAACACCGCGTCGATGTCCGTGCGGTCGCAGAGCTCGCGAAAATCTTTGTAAACGCCAACCTGCTCGCCGTTTTTCTTGAATGCCATCTCCGCGGCTTCGTCGCGGTGCGCGCGGTCGACGTCGCACACCGCCGCCACGCGAATTCGTGGATTGGTCAGCAGTTGCCCTTGCAAGTGATGGCGCCGACCCAGGTCACCCACGCCGATCGACCCCACCACCACCTGGTCGCTGGGCGCCGGACGGCCCGCCTGACCAAACACCCGCGGCGAAACAATGCTCGGCGCTGCCACGGCCGCGGCACCCGCCATGAACTGTCGGCGACTCGGTTGCAGACTTTCCAATAGCGACACGTCGGGGTTCCCTTTCTCAGCCACGGGTTTTCTGCCATCGGGGGACAGACGGTCCGAGTTCTTCGGAACGGCTGTCGATTCTGCCCTTCCGCGCGGCCAATTGCAAGCGCGCCGTTTGGGCCTCG
>CAYSXM010000522.1:0-4053 GCA_964434905.1 uncultured Pirellulales bacterium
GCGTTGGCTTTTGGCGCGCCGTGGGCCGAAGGCCCCTCGGAGGGAAGGACCCTCTGGACCCAGTGGTTTACGGAGAAACCGCCATGCTGGACGCATCCCACATTCATCGTTGGTCGGCCCGCTGGCGCTGGATTCTAGTCAGCGTGGGCTGTTTGGGGCTGTGCTTCCTGGTCAGGGCCTGGAGTGGACCTTTGACCGCGGCGGCCAAGGCGCCGCCGAAACCGGCTGCACGTACCGCGGCCCCGCCGAGCATCGACGATCCCGACGCAGTCGCGCCTACCATGGGGCCGCGACCCATTCCGGAAATTGTCGCGGTAGTCAACGGCACCGACATCACGCGGAACGATCTGGGCAAGTTGTGCCTATGGCACTATGGCCGCGAGGTACTGGAGAGCCTGGTCAACAAGCAGTTGATCGTCGAGCAGTGCCGACAACGCCAGGTAACGGTGTCGGCCCAGGAAGTCGAGCAAGAAATCGACCGGATGGCGCAGCGGTTCGGCGTACCGAAAGATCAATTGCTGAAGATGCTGAAAACGGAACGCAAGATTTCCCCGGCACAATATGCCAACGACATCATCTGGCCCACGGTCGCCTTGCGCAAACTGGCATCGGCCCGGCTCGAGGTGAGCGAGGGCGAAATCCAGCAGGCCTATGAAACGCAGTTTGGACCAGCGGTCAAGGTGCGGCTGATTTCTTGCCAAGATCGGCGCAAAGCCGAGCAGGCACATGCCGCAGCGGTGGCCAACCCCGCGGGATTTGGCGACCTGGCCAAGCAGTATTCCGACGACGTAAACAGCGCTAGCGCCAAAGGCCTGATCCAGCCGATTCGCCGGCATCTGGGCGAAAAACTGGTCGAGCAAACCGCTTTTGGCATGCAACCCGGCGAGATTTCCCCGCTGCTCGAGGTGGGCGGGCAATGGGTGATCTTGAAGTGCGAAGAGCATCTGCCCGCCGAACGTCGGCCCATGGATCAGGTGCGGCAGTTGCTGGTCGAGGCGATTCGCGACAAGAAAATGCGTCTGGCCGCTGACGACATTTTTCGCGAGTTACAGGCCCAGGCCAAGGTCGAGAATATCTTCAATGATCCCGCGCGCCGCCAGCAAATGCCCGGTGTGGCCGCCGTGGTCAACGGCAAGAAGGTGACCATTCAAGATCTCACCCAAGAGACCATGATTCGCCATGGCGAGGAATTGATCGAACTGGCCATTCAGCGGCGCGTGATCGAACAAGCCTTGAAACGAGCAGGCCTGGAGATTACCTCGGCCGATCTCGACGCCGAGTTGGCGCGGGTTGCCGGGGCCATGGGCAAGGTACGTCCCGACGGTTCACCCGACGTGGCGGCCTGGCTGGCCCAGGTGCAAGAAGAATCGGGAGCCGACACCGAGCTCTACGTGCACGACACGGTGTGGCCCGCCGTGGCTCTACAAAAGCTGGTGGGCGATCGCGTGGAAGTCACCCCCGAGGATCTACAAAAGGGATTCGAGGCCAACTATGGTCCGCGGGTGCGTTGTCGGGCGATCGTGCTGAACAACCAGCGACGTGCCCAGGAAGTTTGGGAAATGGCACGACAGAATCCCACCATCGAGTATTTTGGCGACCTGGCCGAGCAATATTCAGTCGAGGCCAGCAGCCGCGCTCTTCGCGGCGAAGTTCCCCCCATTCAGAAATGGGGTGGGCAACCCGCCCTGGAACAAGAAGCGTTTGCGCTCCAACCTGGCGACCTGTCCGGAATCGTGCAGATCGGCGAGCAGTTCGTCGTGCTGTATTGCGAAGATTACACTAAACCCCTGGCGGTGGAATTGAACGAGGTGCGCGAGCTCCTGATCGAAGACTTGACCGACAAGAAACTCCGCCTGGCGATCGGCCAAAAGTTCGACGAATTGATGGAGCATTCAGAAATCGACAACTACATCGTCATGAGCTCGCATTCCCCCAAAGCCCGATCGAGCGAGCCGCCTCGGGTTTCGCTGAATCCTCAGACGCCTGCTCGTCCGATGGCTGTACCGGCCGACGCACCACGAGCACGGGTGCCGGCCCGGGCAGCCAGTAGCGCTGCGGCGCCGACCCCCGGCGGCCGGCCACCGCGCTAATTGGGCAGGCAGGCGCCGGTAGTTCCCGATTCCATCCGGCTTCGCCAGGTCTTGTGGGTCAGAGGTCTGGCATGTCGTGTACACCGATCGAGTCTCGATGGTGCTTTCCGGGCTCGGTCAGTTTTCAGCAGCCAGCGCGCGAACCCCTGGGAGCACCGAGTGTCGGAAGTCTGAACGCCCGGCCAAGCGTCGGCGCCTGGCAACGCCCTTCTGCTAGGCTTCTGCTGTAGCTGTCGCCCCACCCGCGCCCACGGCTGGAATTGCCAGAAACCGCACCCTTGGCGTTTTGGTGGGCAGAACGCCAGTGGCCTATTCACCAGGGAAGGCCCGGCACCTGGTAGTAGGCGATTGCCCCTCGGCGGGATATCTTGAGCTTCGCACCAAGGGGTGCACCCGACCCGCGCGAACTTTGGTCAAGACTTATGCCCAATACTGGTGATCCGCAGTTCAAGGTGGTGCCCGCCGAACGGCTGCTGAAGCTGCCGCCGTATATTTTCTCGCGCATCAACGCGGTGAAATATCAGAAGCGGCGTGCTGGCTGCGACGTCATCGACCTGGGCATGGGCAACCCTTCCGACCCGCCACACCCGCTGGTCGTCGAAAAACTGTCCGAGTTGGCGCACGACGAAAGCAACCACGGTTACAGTGTTTCGTCGGGCATCTTGAATTTGCGACGCGAGGTGGCCAGCAAGTACTTGCGCAAATACGGCGTACGGCTCGACCCCGAGAGCGAGGTTCTGGTCTGTCTCGGTTCGAAGGAGGGCTTCAGCCACATGTGTTTGGCGCTGTTGGGGCCAGGCGACACGGCCATCGCCCCGGCGCCATATTTTCCGGTGCATGTGCATGCCGTGACCTTGGCATCGGCCAACGCCATCACGCTCGAAGTAGCCGACAGCCAGCGCCTGCTGTCGAATATTGCGTTCACCTGCGAGCAGTTGCAGCCCCGCCCCAAGCTGCTGATTTGCAACTATCCACATAACCCTTCGACGGTGACGGTCGAGCCCGAGTTCTGGGTCGAGGTGGTGCGGCTGGCCAAACGCTACGGCTTCATGGTCATCAGCGACTCGGCCTATGCCGACGTGGCCTTCGATGGTTATCAACCGCCGAGCTTTTTGGCCGCGCCAGGCGCCAGCGAGGTGGGGGTGGAATTCACCACCATGAGCAAGGGCTACAACATGGCTGGATGGCGTGTCGGCTTTTGCGCCGGCAACGCCGAAATGGTCAAGGCGCTAGCCACGATCAAGGGCTATTACGACTATGGCATGTTTCTGCCGGTTCAAGTCGCCGCCATCGTGGCGCTACGCCAGACCGAGGCCGCCGTGGAAGCTCAATCGGTGCTGTACCAGAATCGGCGCGACGTGCTCTGCGAGGGGTTGCAACGCCTGGGGTGGACCATGCCCATTCCGCGTGCCGGAATGTTCGTCTGGGCCAAGATCCCCGACCGTTGGCTGGCCACCATGGACACCATGGAATTCGCCACGATGTTGCTGGAACAGGCCGACGTGGCAGTCAGTCCGGGGAGTGGATTCGGACCGGCTGGCGAGGGTTACCTGCGATTGGCACTCGTCGAAAACGAGAATCGCCTACGCCAAGCGGTGCGGCAAATTGGCCGCTGTCTGAGCGAACGATCGGCAGCGGGCCCCGCCGCCACCCGGGCCACGGCGGGCTCATCCTAATCGCTCCGCCCGAAGGCGGGCACTTCCTAGTCGCCCTGTTCGAACGCTTATTGGCCGCCGGCAATTCTCGAAGCGGTCGCGTTGCGCTTCGCCGATCGCTCTCGACAAAGAATTTCGGCGCGTCGGCCACTTGGCGCGATTGCACCGGAAATGCAGGCGATGCAGAACACCGTGCCCTGGTGCCAGGCAATTGTGCGGTATGCTTCCGCGGGTGGCCAGGGCCACCCGAGGATTCTGAGGCCGGTTCAGGGCGACCGACGCCGCGCCCGCTGCCCGCCGGCCCCCAC
>CAYSXM010000523.1:0-4044 GCA_964434905.1 uncultured Pirellulales bacterium
GCCAAACACCTGGCCGCGCCGCACCGCGAACGAGACATTGTCCACCGCGCGCGTGTTCCCAAAATGCCGCCGCAGGCCGCGCAATTCAATGGTGATGTCGGGTCCTTTGTCGATCATCTCACCACCGCCCTGCCAGCACGTGCCAGCCTTCTTCCACGCGCACCGCCGTGTGGCCCAACACCACCTCGGGCGATTGTTCCACCAGCGCCACGTAGCCGCCGGGCCTCAGATAGGTATCCGTCACCAGCGCCTCGGTGATCCCCGTCTCCAAGAGCCCGGTCCGCTGCGTAGGCTCGGGCAGATTGCCCGGACTCCAAACAAAACGCAACCCGCGTAACCCCGTGGTTTGGCGCGAGGGGTCGAGCCCCGGCGGAACCAACAGCCTGCGGTGTCGCAGCAGGTCCAGCAGTTCAGTCTCGACCGTATCTTTCGCCACGGGTTCCAACGCCGCGGTCGCGCCGGCTGCCAATTGCCGGGCGCGATGATAGTTCCCCTCGGCATCCACCAGGAACAACTGCCCAATCGCCGTCCCCAACCGGTTGACGATCTCGACCTGACCCTCGGGCTTGATCGCCACATCGAGCCCGGCCTGGCTCGTGCGGCTGCGCACCGTGGTCAACTGGGTGGGCGTGCGCGACGGCAACCAACCCGAGATCAGATGCTGCTCACCGGACCACTCGCTGGCGCGCAGCGCCGTGGAGGAGTTCAGTGCTTGGCCACCCACCGGTCCCAAGGGGACCACCGCCAGGTCGGCCGGAAAAGTCAGCCCGCCCGAGGGGGCCAAACCCGCGTAGTACGACAAGCGCGTCCAGCAGGTCACCCGCGCGGCCGGTTGATCGATCCAGGTGAAGCTGCGCACCCGGGCGCGCAACGAAAATCCATCGGCCACAATGCCATAGGCAAACAAGGCGGTGGTCACCGCCAGCGCCAACAAGGGCGCGGTCAAAATCAGGAGGTATTGTCGCTGCTTGCGCCACAACAGAAAATAGTTCACCGGCCCGATCAGAATCACGAAGGCCGTGATCAGAAACTGGAACGCTCCGACCGGCGCCAACCCCACCCCCTGGATCAGGAAATTCCAGAAATCTGGGTTCTGGCGTTGCAAGCTCTGCCCGGCGCGACGACTCCACAGCCAGCGATTGGCGTCGAGCGTGTTGAACACCCAGGCCCAGTCGGCCGGCGCGCTGGGAAACGCTTGGGTTGCCTTCCAACCGACCACGCGCCCCAGGCCGAAGCGGCGCCAGGCAATGGGCACCACTTCCGGCGCCACCGGCACCGGCTCGGCTTCGTCATCCTCGACCGTGGAAGGGTCCTCGTCACCTTGGCCCAGGGCCTGGGCCGCGGCCTGGTTCATGGCGCCCCCCAACTGCGCCGCGGTACCAGTCGGAGCGTCGTGAATTTCGTTGCCGTAGTGCGATTTGTCGGCCGGCGTCCAAACGTTGACGCCGGCTGCCGATCCGCCAGGCTCGGGCGGCACCAACAAGGCATCGACCACCGCGCCATCCACCGGCACGCTGCCATCGGCTGTGCCCGGAACGTCGTAAATCACCAGGTTGCCACCGGCAAAGGTCCACCGGCGAAGGGCCTCCCACACCCCAGGCGATTGCAAAGCGAGTTGCCTAGCTTCGGTTAGTCCCACCACCACCAGGTCGAGCCCGCTGTAGGAAATCCATTCTTCGGGCAAGTTCGCCGTGTCGCGTGTTACCAGCGTGGGCAGCGGCACGTCTGCTTTGGTTTGTTGCTGGCCCATCCAATTCATCGTATTCAGTATCGCCCCTCCCAGCGACTGCGAGAGTTGGGTCGAGTCGACTCCCGAGAGGGCCTTGCCCAGGGGCACAATCGCCAGCACCTTGGGCAGCCCTTCGCTGTATTGCCAGGCGCCGGTCATGCCCGTGTTCGTCGTATGTGCCAGCGTTTCCAGTTCCCGGCCTTCCTCGTAAAAATTGAAGTCGACTATGTTTGCCAAGTCCCACTCGGGCACCGGTATCTCGACGCGCACCGGCAGCATTCCGGCCGGGACCACGATCTCGGTGCGCACAAGGCCGGTGCGTTGCCCGCCGTAGATGCTCCGAGTTCTGTATTCGCAAACGATCAGCCGATCGGTCTTCGAGGGAATCAACGGTGCGATCGAAACGCGCACCGGCCGATACGAGGTCCCCTCGGGCCAACCAACTTCGGTGGTGACCAACAGCCCGGCACCGCGCATCTGTACCGTGCCAACGGGCGGGGCCGCCGCCGCAGTGGCAGCGACCTGCGCGCGGCACGGCGAACCCCAGTCCAGCGCCGCCACGCTCCAGGCCAGGCACAGCACCTGCCGCCAGCACCAGGCGTTGGTCCATCGCGCAGTGGAACTCATGCGGGCTCCTTCGGCCCACGTTCCGACCTGGTTCGCGGCCAAACCGCTGCCACGCCGCGCAAGACCAAGAACAACGCCGCCTGGACCAGAAAAGAAAGCACCACGGCGGCCCCCGCCACCGCGACCACCCCGGCCAGTCCGCTGCCGCGCATCGCCCACGAAACGCAGAAGCAATACACCGCGGCTAGCGAGACACCGATCAATACGGAACGCGTGGTGTACTGGGGCAAGATCATGCGCGGTATTCTCGCGCGCTGGCCGTCAATTGCAACCTGGAACTGGGCCACGCGGCCGACGCGCACGGTATCTCCCGGGCTACGCGCGGTGATAGTCGCGATACCAGGCCACGAATCGGGCCACGCCCGACTCGATGGTGGTGGCCGGCTGAAAGCCGGTATCGGCCACCAGGTCGGCCACATCGGCATAGGTGGCCGGCACGTCGCCCGCCGCCAGGGGCAAGAGGTTCTTGATCGCGGGCCGTCCCAGGCACTCTTCCAACACTTCGATCAATCGCAGCAACTCGACCGGCTGATGGTTGCCAATGTTGTACACCCGGTGCGGCGCGGTGCTGGTGGCCGGGTCGGGTGCGTCGCCGCTCCACTGGGGATTGGGCGCTGCCACGCGATCGAGCACGCGCACCACTCCTTCGACGATGTCGTCGACATAGGTAAAGTCGCGCCGCATCTGCCCTTGGTTGAACACATCGATCGGCCGGCCCGCCAGAATCGCCTCGGTGAATTTGAACAGGGCCATGTCGGGCCGCCCCCAGGGTCCGTACACGGTGAAGAACCGTAACCCCGTCGCCGGCAGGCGAAACAAATGGCTATAGGCATGCGCCATCAGCTCGTTGGCTTTTTTCGTGGCGGCGTACAGGCTAACCGGGTGGTCCACGTTGTCGTGTACCGAGAACGGCATGCGCGTGTTGGCCCCGTACACCGAGCTACTCGAGGCATACACCAGGTGCTCTATCTGGGTCTGGCGGCAACCTTCGAGAATGTGCAGGAAGCCCGTCACGTTGGCATCGACATAGGCCGAGGGGTTTTCCAACGAATAGCGCACCCCGGCTTGCGCTGCCAGGTGCACCACGCGCGTGGGCCGCTGGCTGGCGAATAGCTGGGCCAGGCCTGCTCGGTCGGCCAGGTCGAGCGGGAAGAATTGAAACCCCGGCCGGCCCACCAGTTGCGCCAACCGGTCTTGCTTCAGGCGCACCGAGTAGTAGGGGTTCAGGTTGTCGAGCCCCAGTACCTGGTCGCCCCGGTCCAGCAGCCGCTGGGCCAGATGAAAGCCTATAAACCCGGCCGCCCCCGTCACCAATACCTGCATGCCAACGCTCGCCGTAGGTGTATCCGGGGGAAGGGGTGCGGTCCGCCTGGGGTGGTTTCCACGGTCGACCAGCCTGGTCGTGACAGTCGCCTGCCAACGACCCAGGAGGTCGGGCGTGGCGTGCCCTCCGGCTGTGGAACCTATCTGCCACCTTGTTCGGCGTTTCGCGCGAAGTCAATCGAGCGCCTGCCACCTTCGGCGAAAAACCAGGAGAAACCAGGTAATTGGGGCACAGTTTAACGGCCGGCCGCGTACGCTGGGACGACATCTGTCGATTTTCACGCACCGGTCGGTCGAGACTATTTCCAGATCGCGTGCGCCAGGTATCACGCGCCGGTTACCAACGGAGTCGGTCCGATGACAGC
>CAYSXM010000524.1:0-4031 GCA_964434905.1 uncultured Pirellulales bacterium
CAACCACTTCCAGCGGCTGTCATCATCTCCGACGTGCTGAAAGCCCACCCGCCTTTCAGTTTGGACGCCTATCGGAAGATGGGCCGTCAAGCTGGCCAAGTCGGACATAAGTCGGATTGCAATCCGCTCTTCGGACAGACTCGCTGCTTCCGACAGGTCGGTACCAACCCAAAACCAACTGGCCTTCACGGCGATTGGCTTGAAGGTGTCTAGCAGCACGGTCTTTCCAACACCGCGAAGTCCGGTCAGGATCAAGTTTTCCAGGATCACTTCCTGGGGTAGCAGTCGTTGGAATTCCGATGTTTCCCGATCTCGGCCTGCCAGAAACGGCGGAGTATGACCGGCTCCGGGACGGAATGGATTCGAGAAATTCGGCTTCGCCATCTTTAGACCAGTACACATGAAGTATTAAATTTATTCGTCAATATAAATTTATACATATTTATTAATATGCGTCAAGTTACAGGGCTTGCCTCGGATCGGCGCAACCTTGGCGGGTCGCATTGCCGCAAGAAACTACTAGATTTTCGCTGAGCTGCCACTTAAATGCCCAACGTCTGGCGGACCTGGGGGGACTGTATGAACAAGCTAACACAGTCCCTGCCGTGGAACACACCATGCACGGTCTTTCCGGCCCCCCAAGTCGGTGGTGCATCAACCGTAAAGTCAATAATTGTAAGCACTTCGGCGACAATCGAATGGTAGTCATCGTCCGATACCATGCGCTCTACATCGCCAATCGCTCGAAATCGACTCGGAAGGCCGACTGGCCAACCTGTAACACCACCATTCCGGTTCACATTTCCCCAAGAGTCCATTGGCTGATTCTGGCCGCGCCAGCCAACCGCCAGTCGCGCGGCGGCAAACGTTGGCTGACGGCATCACGATATCCATATTGCACGCCGCCAACATCGGCAGCCTGCCAGACGTTTTCCCTGAAACTTGTGCTTTCGGTTCCCATGAACTCGCTATTTGCCACTCGGAGAACTACCTCGTGAAAGTCCGCGAAATCACAGGGGCTGCGTGCCTGGCCTGGTGCGCCATGGCCACACTGGCGCTCGGCGCCGAATGCCGGCTCGTTGGCGTGACGGACAAGCCCACCGGGGTCGATCCCAGTATCTTGGAGCGATTGACCACCGGGGGCCAGGTGCTGCGACTGACAGACGACGAAGGCGACGAAACGGAGCTGTGTCGGGTGTGGGTCTCGAAGACCTGGACCCTGGGACCGCCCGGCGAAGTAACGGGTGATTTCGCACCGATTCTCTATCCGCTCGCGCCGGGAAGTCTGGTGGGGGTCGTGCAGTTGTCGCGGGGGTGCATCGATTTTCGCGACCAGGAATTACCCGCCGGCACGTATACCTTGCGCTATGCGGTGCAGCCCGACCTGGATGTGCATCGTGAATCGCACGACTCGCGAGATTTCCTGGTCTTGCTGCCCGTGGAAGACGACCGCTCGCCTGAGCTGATGGCCGACGAAAAGCAACTGCTAACGCTGAGCGCCAAGGTCACGCTTACGCCGCACCCGGCGATCATTCCCTTGACCAAGCCCGGCGACGGGCCGCACGACGTGGCAATTCGCCGCGACGAACGCGACCCCAACGGCTGGATTTTGTCGCTCTGCGGCCACGACCAGCAGCAGCAACCAGTGCCGCTCGACCTGATCGTGTTGCGGGCCAGCGCGATGGAATAGCCACGCCACGCGCCCCGCCACGGCAGGCGCTGACTCCAGGCCGTGCCGGGCCACCGTGGCAAGTTCGCGTGCCGGCAGCGTGGCTCCCGAATTTTGTGCGTTGAAGAGTTCGACGTGCTGCTAGGGCCACGACAACGTCACGGCGACGCCTGGCTTGACCCCCAGCATGATCGCCGCACTATCGCCTACGATGGCTAGCTCGAGGTAGCCGCTCGAGCCGATCAGTGCGATCAGCGTCATCTCGGGCTGGTCGGAATAGGCGCGAAACAAGCCGCGAGTTTCGTGTTCGTCGCAGAGAATTTCCAGTTGTTCGCCAGTCGGCACACCGGCCAATTGGTCGGCGCCGATGTTGGTCACCAGGTTGCCGAACGAATCGATCGACACCACTTCACCGCGGATTCGCCGGGCAGCCATCGTCACCTCGGGCCAGGCCAGGGGAACCAACTGGGCCACCGGCGGCCCCAAACTCTCCGGCGGCGTGCCTAGGCTCAGGTGGGCCGCCACCGGTGCCAGGATATCGCGACCGTGGAACGTGGCGGAAACATCTTCGCGCCACCAGGCGCGCTCTGTCAGGTGCCGTATTGTAGAAGGCGGGCCCGCCGCGGCCAAGCGACCCAACAGGCCGTTGTCTGGAGCCAGGTACTGTTGGCTGCCGAACCGGGCATAGACCAGCCGACGCGCGCTGCCCACGCCTGGATCGACCACGGCGACGTGGATGGTTTCCGGCGGAAACCAGCGGCTGGTCTCCGCCAGCGCGATGGCTCCCTGGCGGATGTCCTGGGGAGGCACGGTGTGGGTCAGGTCGACAATGTTGACCGCCGGATTAAGCGACCAGATGACCCCTTTCATGGCCGCCACATAGGGGCTTCCCTGGCCAAAGTCGGTCAGCATGGTGATCAGCGGAGCGGTCACGGGGCGGGCTCCGAGGGAACAGTTTCCCGCGCGCCCGAAATGGCTGCCCCGAATTATTCCTGAGCCTTCTGCTGCGGAGCCGAACGTGTCGCGTCTGCTGCGTCAAACCGCAATCGCCCCTGACTCACGTATTCACCAATACGCTGCGCGGGCCGATCACGGTTATCCTTGCAACCACAACACGTTCGACTCCTCGCGACGAAGTTCATGAATCATCCGGGGCTACATCTCGTTCGCCAGTTCGAGGCAGATTTCACGGACCCGGGCCGGGTTGACGTTGGGGTTCCGTTTCTTGGCCTGGCCCACCAGGGCGCCGGCTGCCTTTTGCACGCCCTGCTTCAGGTCGGCCACCACGGCCGGATGGGCTGCCAGCAGTTCGCGGCACAGGGCGACCAACTCCGATTCGTCCACTCGCGCAATACCCAGCGCCTGCATCGCCGCCTCGGCCGATTCGCCGACTTCCACCATCCGCGCGAATACTTCGCGGGCGCGGCTGATATCGATTTCGCCGGCTTGCACCTTGCGCAGCAGTTCGGCCAGGCGGGAGGGCGACACGGGAAAGTTCGCGATGTCGCAACCCCGCTCTTTTTGCACGCGCAGCACATCCTGTTGCACCCAATTGCTGGCTGCCTTGCCATCGCCTGCCCGTCGCGCCAGCTCGAGAAAATACGCGACCGTGGGCAGCCCCTGGTTGACCAGCACATCGCTATCGTAGGCGGGCAAACCGTATTCGGATTCCAAGCGGCGGCGCAGCGCGGCGGGCAACTCGCCCAAGGCGCCGCGTACCGCCGCAATCTGCTCGGCCGTCAGTCGCACCGGCGCCAGGTCGGGTTCGGGAAAGTAGCGATAGTCGCTCGACTCTTCCTTGTGGCGTTGTGCCCGGGTTACCTGGGCAACGTCGTCCCAGCCGCGCGTTTGCTTTGGCACCTGGCCCAGCCGTGCGCCGGTTTCCAGAAACACCTGGTGCTGTCGCTCGGCCTCGTAGGCCAAGGCCCGCTCGACCGCGCGGAAGCTGTTCATGTTCTTCACCTCCACGATTGGAGTGGCGATTTTGCCCTCGGCCGCGTGCAGGTGCAGATTGACGTTGGCGTCGACGCGCAGGCTGCCTTCTTGCATGTTGCAATCGGAAACACCCAGATAGGTGAGCAGCAGCTTGAGCTCGGTCAGATAGGCCTTGGCCTCGGCCGGGGAGCGCAGATCGGGCTCGGAAACAATTTCCAGCAGCGGCGTGCCGGCGCGGTTCAAGTCGATCTGGCTTTCGGCCTGGCCCGCCACCTCGTCGTGCAAGCTCTTACCGGCATCTTCTTCCAAGTGGGCGCGGATAATGCCCACGCGTTTCGGCGCGAATCGCGCCTTGGGATCGCTGATTTCCAGGTAGCCGTGCTGGCTGAACGGCAGGTCGTACTGGCTGATCTGGTACCCCTTGGGC
>CAYSXM010000525.1:0-4030 GCA_964434905.1 uncultured Pirellulales bacterium
CGACATGCGAATACCGTCCTCGTCAGTGCGTGTTAGACAACCTGGACACCCGTCTACAGTCTTCCAACAAAACAGCCCCCGCGCCTCAGCCAGCCAACGCCCAGGTTAACCGAAGCGCGCCGCCAACGCGTCGATACCCTGCTTGCATTTCGCCGTAGCTCGCCATGCATCGGGCCAGAAGCACAGGTCGATCGTCCACCAATCGTCCGGACAGCCTGCGGCCACGATATCCGGCATGAACTCTTCAAACTTCAGATTTCCCTCGCCAAAGGGCGGGTGGGTGCTGGTGTGGTTGTCGTGCAGCGATCCGTCGGAATCGATCAGGTGCAGCCGGCCGATCTTGCCGCACAGCTTACGAGCCAACTCGCCGATGCCGCCGGGCAACGTTTCCTTGGTGCCCGGCTGCCGCGCGCCATGCACCGCCACCATGTTGGCATGGCAGGTGTCGAACATGGTGTAAAAGTTGTCGTGGTTCACCTTGTCGACCACGCGCAAAACATCACTCGGCTTATTGAAAGCGAAACCCGGCTCGAATTCCCACACCACGCGAACCCCGCGGTCGGCTGCCTCCTGCGCACATTGGCGCCAGGTGTCGGTCACGCGCGCCAACGCCGCGTCGTACGGCACGATCGTGTCTTTCTTCGGCTCACCAGGCACCTGGCCCAACACGCCGGGGTCTTCGGTGGTGTCGACGCGAATCACGTCGATGCCCAGGTCATGACAAAACTGCAGGTTCTTACGAAAGGTTCCCAGGTACGAGCTGTTGTCAGGAGCAGTAATCAGCCGCTCGCTCCACAAATCCGCCGCCAGGCCGCTGCAACCCATCCCGCGCGATTCCCACAGCGTCCGAACCGCCGCGCGCTCGTCGGGGGTTTTTTGCAGATCAGGGTTGGGGTGGACGCCGAAGCCCCCCAGTTCCAGTCCTTGGAAGCCCAGCGCGGCGAGCTTCTCAACCACCTCGGTAAACGGCACCGGGCAATCGGCATAGGGTCCGATGGAATAGGCCCAGGTACCAATGGAAATGCGTTTGGTCATCGCACGAATTCCCTCTCGACAGGTTGGGCAAGCAAATCGGGAAGCCGAATCCGCCGTCTGGTCAGTTGCGATAACTGCCCAAGGCCGGCAACTTCGCGTGTACGTCAGGTCCAAAATATCGCAGGCTGACCAAGGCTTCTGCCCCGGTGTTGGCAACGGTTACGCCACGAGCTGCCGCCTCGTGAGTGATAAACACTTCGTCTTCGGTCTCTTCACCGAAATGAATCATGGCCGGCGTTTGCAGCGCCAGGTTGCCTAGGGTGCCTTTTCCCTGCACGGTGATCCAACCACTGGCTCCAGGGTCGTTCAGCGTGCATGTCGCGCCAGGGTCCAGGGTCAGTTCCTTAGCGCTAAACAATTGCCGGCCATCGATCGTGCCATACACAATCCAGCGATCGGTATACCCGGGACCGCTCTGCGCGGCGTCGGCAATCGGCTCGAGGTAGTTGTGCTCCTTAAAATGCGTGTCGACGTTCTTCTCCCAATCCAACTGGGAAATAATGAAATCGAGGTCCTGGTGCTTCTCGACCGGCACATCCTTGACCAGAAGCGACCAAGGAACGTAGCGCCCCTCGACAATCGACTGGAACATGCCGAACACATCGCTACCCCACTGTGGTTCGTAGGTGCACAGCGAACCAGGGGCGTGCAACACCCCAGGTGGTATCAGCCAACCGGTACCACGCTTCAAACGATAGGCCCGCGACAGATCCAAGATGCCGTTGTCGCCGGCGTTCCAATTCTCCAGGCACCGTCGCACCTGCGCCACCGAGGTGCCTGGCTCCAAACCCATGAACGTATAAGCAAAGTTGTTGTCGACGTTGTTTAGTTGCGGCGGGAAATAGTAACTTTCCGGCTTGCCTTCCTGGCCAGTCAGCTTGGCGTGCTCAAACCCCTGGTGCATGTGATGCGGAATGGGGCCCATATTGTCAAAGAATTTGGAATACACCGGCCACCGCCGATACTGCCCGAACATCGCCTGGCCGATTAGCCGTGGCCCGGCCTCTGCCACGGCGTCGCGCAACAGAAACCGTTCACCCCGGTGTGCCACGTAGCTCAGCCCTTCGTCGGGCACGCGCCCCTCGTTGGCCGCTTCGGTGGTGCTGGCAAACCACCGCTCGTCAATTCCGCCACGGTTCGCGCCATAGGCGTAATAATCGGTGGGAGCCAGCTTGATTCGCCGACCAGGATGCAAAAAGCTGCGCGGCACCCAGGTAGGAGTCAGCCGGAGCAGGCCTTCGCCTGCCTCCAAGGCACGATTCAAAGCCTGGGCGACGTTGTCGCGACGGACGATTGTCGATTGCTTCATGGCGCCATTCGGTTGCGAGAGTCGATGGCCAAACGACGGCGTTTGGCTCGCGGTCGAAATGTTGTACGGCGCGGCCGGCGCTTTCGCAACCAGCCCCCAACCACCATTGGCCGCACCCTCCGAGGGGCTAGCGGCCCGTTGAGAAATTCGACGGCCTGCTAGCGGCGCGCCCGAGCGACCCAATCTCGAACCATCTCGCCGGGCGTCGCTCCATAGGTCGCTTCCCAGGCCGCTTCAAATGGTTCGCTCGCTTGCAGCTTGCCAAGCAACCGCCGGAGATCGACCGGTTCCGCCAACAATTGTGCGATAAACCCATAGGCCAGCGCGGCCGAGTCGGCAGCCGGCAGGCGATCGGTCAAAAACCCCTCGGGGGCTGCGTGTTTCATCAACAGTTCCGTTACCTGACTATTCCACCGCGACACTGCCGGATCACGCTTTGCGGCCGCCGCGCCCCAGGCCCGAGCCGAGCCGTCGACGAACCATCCTGGTGCGTCCGCCACTGCCTGCAAACGTAGCGCCACGAGCCCCTCGACCAGTAGCCGATCCACCGTTGTTGCCGGTGCCTCGACTGGCAGGCTGAACGCCAGATAGCAGTTCAATCCGTCTTGCCTGGCATGCACCTCGGTGGTCGCGGCCACTTCGCGGCGTTCGACCATGCGGACGAATTCGTGGTAATCGGCCCGGCGGCGGAAGACCAACAAAGTGGCACGGCCACGGAACCAGCTCGTATCGGTAGCCAGATTCCATTTCTCGTGAAGTCTTTCGACCTGCGCCTCTGCCGTTTTTCCCACCTCCGCAAGTTCCTCGGCAGAACCGGTCCCCAGGACCAGGAACCGCGGCGTTGTCGCCTCGCGCGGTGGTTCGTCGGGCAGCGCCTTCGACCACTGCGCGCGTGCCAGTTGCGCTCGACGTTCCGCAAGCTCTTCGTCGCCAAGTGCGCTAGCGGCAGCCGCGTTGGCCAAATCGGCCAACGCCACGTCGGGCGCGGAACCATCGAATCGCGCGCCTTCGCCGATCCAAGTGGCGACCAGCCCTATCATCTCATCGCTCCAAGGGCTGCGACCCCGAGGCATGCGTTGGCCATTGGGGGCGGTGCCGCGCAGCTTTTGCACCAACAGGCTTTCGTCGGCGTTGCCGGGCTGCCACAAGTCGCCGCTCGCGCCCCCTGCCGCGAGACCTTGAAAACGCTCGACGACCAAGCCTCCGCTCGCCCTATCGGCACTGTGACACTGACCGCAATGTTCAACCAATAGGGGGGCGATCTGCCGCACGAAGCTGATCGTGGCCTGTCCAGTTGCTGGCGTGGATTGCCCCGGCTGGCGCCGAGTCGATGCATTGGAACGCGGGGCGGCAACCACGGCCTGCTGCGGATCGGCCCCGTCGAACGGCGCGCCGGCCGCCACCCAGGCCCGCAGCAGCGCTAAGTCGGCTTCGGCCAGGCGTGGCCCCTCGGGGGGCATTTCCCCCGCGGCTGGTCGCGCCACCAACGGGCTGTTGGCGGCATCCCGGGGCACAATCACCGGGCCAGATTTGCCGCCACGTTTCAGCGCCGCAAAACTTTGCATGCTCAGCCCTCCCTCGCGACGGCGCACGTGACACGTGCCGCAACGAGCCAGCAACAACGGGCCCACGTGTTGCGAAAAACTCGGAGGCTCTGCCTGGCCGCGCGCCGGTGCAGGTCGTGGG
>CAYSXM010000526.1:0-4029 GCA_964434905.1 uncultured Pirellulales bacterium
GCCGGGCTGCCCAGTCTTGGCAATAGATGACTGCGGGGTCTAGGCCTGGCGGGGCCCGCAGCGACTGCGAGCGGAGTTCTTTTTCATGACGGCAGCAACCTATTCACGCCAGGCACCCGGCGGCGTTCCCACGCGAAACCAGGTGCACGTGCCGCGCGCACCCCATGTGGTGTTCTCGGGCGGGGCGACCGGGGGTCATTTGTTTCCCGGCCTGGCCGTGGCGGAACGTTTGGCGCTGGCCGATGGCCGGTTGCGGATCACCTTTGCCGGCCAAGGTAAAGCTTGGGAACAGGCCCAGGTGGCGCGGGCGGGGTTTGAATATTTGGCGCTTCCCTGCCTGCCGACTCCGCAATCGCCCTGGAGTGCCTGGAGGTTCTTACGCTCGCACCTGGTGGGCTACCGCGAGGCCAGTGCGTTTGCGCGTGCTACGGCGGTGAGCGCCGTGGTCGGTCTGGGGGGCTATTCCAGCGTACCCATGGCGCGCGTGGCGGCGCGGCATCGGCTGCCCCTGGTGTTGCTCGAACAGAATGTGGTGCCGGGGCGTGCTACGCGGTGGCTGGCGCGTTCGGCCACCTGGGTCTGCGCGTCGTTTGCCGAAACGGCCTCGGCCTTGCCCTTCCCCAACCGGGTGCGCGTCACGGGTAACCCGCTGCGGTTGCAGTTCCGCAGCTTGGCCACTTCGCCCGAGATGTGTCTGCCGACCGCCAGCGATCTGACTCGTCCGCGTCGTCTGATCATTTTAGGTGGCAGCGGAGGCGACGAGCTTTTGAATCAACACGCCCCCAAGGCGATTTACAAACTGGGCGCGGCGTTGGCTGGCTGGGAAATCGTGCATCAAACGGGTAAGCGTGGCCACGAAAACACCCGCACGCTGTATCGAAAACTGGGGCTGTCAGCCACCGTGACTCCTTTTATCGAGCAAATGGCCGCCGTGTTGTCCGAGAGCGATCTGGCCTTGTCGGTGGCCGGTGGCGGCACCCTGGCCGAACTGGCCGCGGCCGGTGTACCTGCGGTGCTGGTGCCGCTTGCGCACGCGCTCGACGACCATCAACGGCTCAACGCCGAGGCACTGGCCGCCGGGGGGAGCGCGCGCGTGGTCGACGCCCGCTCAGTGCGTGGCAGGATCGACGAAGCACTTGTCGCCAGCCTGGCGCCGTTGGTGCGCGACGAGCGGGCGAGGTTGAAAATGCGGCATGCCATGCTGTGCGCGGCACGCCCCGAGGCCGCCCTGCGCGTGGCACGTCTGATTCAAGATGTTTTGGCCGCCGTGGAACCGTAGCGCCGCGGGACGCACTCACCGCGCGAAGTTTTGTAGGTCTGGCCTTGGCAGTGCGAGACCTACTCTGGGTGCCACTGGTTTGGCCAGTGCGAGACTTCGGGTGTGTGGCCGCTGGCGTGTGTCGAATTACGACAAAGACAATTGAACCACGGAAACACGGAGACACGTAGAAGAGACACACAATAACGAGCGCACGACGGCCAGTAGACAATAGGGCAGACAAAAAGGCAGGCACGGCCTGCCCTACGGAGCAGCTAGCCACTCGCGGCGAATAGCAACAGCAAGCTGAAGCCGTTGAATGCCGCGTGCATTGTCAGCGGCGCTGCCAAGCGCCCCGTGCGATGGTAGAGGTAGCCCAAGACACTGGCCAACACCAACAGCGGAATTGGGTCGACTGCCCAGACGTCGGGCCACCATCGCGATCGACAGTTTTCGAGCGCCATTTGCAGGCTGTAGACCACGGGCATGGCCACTAAGAATCCGGCAAACCCCGTTTGCACGTCCCTCTGCCAGTCGGCG
This sequence comes from uncultured Pirellulales bacterium, assembly GCA_964434905.1. Taxonomy (GTDB): domain Bacteria; phylum Planctomycetota; class Planctomycetia; order Pirellulales; family CAYNRE01; genus CAYSXM01. Next base: position 1,799 of record CAYSXM010000526.1, read on the forward strand.
CGCGCTAGGCCCAAGTCGGCCCAGGTGGCGCCGCAGCGGTTGCGAGCCCACCACACGGCCAGCGCGGAAGCGAGCAGGCCGCCCGCCAGGTTCGCTATCAGCAGTCGCTGGAGTCGTTGCGGATCGAGATCGGCTTCCTCGGCCGGCCCCCGCAAGTGCAACAGCGCGAACAGCGCGGCAGGCACCCACCATGCGAGCCGCCGCCCCGCCCGCCGTGGCTGGCCGCGAAACCAGCGCCGGCGGCGCGTTTCGAGCCAGCCTTGCAAGAACACGCGAAAGGCCAGTTCCTCGGCCAGTGGCGCGGCGAACACTCCGGCTAGCATCGCCAAACCTACCGTGGTCGCCGATCGTCTCGCCGCCAGAAGCTGTACCAGCGGGTGCGCCTGTTTCAAATCGTTGGGCGCTGGCGACGCGAGTGTGGCACGCGCTTCGGCGTTGTCTACCAATTCCCAGGGCGCCGACGACGTGTCTTCAGATCGCGCCGTTCGCGGCGGCAAGCTGGCGGTTTCGGGTTCGCTCGAGGCACTTTCGGCCGGGGTGCGGGGGTGGTCGAACAGCGCGATGAGGCCACTGGGCACCAGCACGAAGAGCATCATCAAGAACAACAGGTCGGCACCGCTCCAGGGAACCGGTCGCCGTCGGCGATAGGCCACGGCGGGCTGGCCCAAGCGCCAGGCGCGCAGCAGTTGCAGCCACACCCAAGCACTGCCGGCCAAGCATAGCGCCAAGAGCGCCGCGAACCACAGTGGCGGCTCGGCATTCATGGGCCAGTGCCCGCCACGGCCGCCACCGGTCGGCCGCGCGAGGGCTCGGCAACGACACGCGGCAGATTCATCGCCGATCCCACAAGCGCATCGCCGTGCGCACATAGGCCACGCCCGAGAAGACCGTCATGGCCACGGCCAACCACAGGCTGGCGGGCACCAGCCAGCGACACAGCGCGTGCCACGATCCGCCGGGGGCTTCGTGCGGGGCGGCATACAGAGCGAACAAGCAAACGCCTACCGCGACGCATTGCAACACCATCTTCAGTTTGCCGGAAAGCTGCGCTGAAAAATCGGCGCCGTGCTGTTCCAAGAAACCGCGAATGGCGGTAATCAGAAGCTCGCGCCCGACCACCACCACGGTCATCCATGCCTTGACACCGCTGTGCGGTTCGGCGACCAGAAAAATGAATGAACCGCAAACGATCACCTTGTCTACAAAGGGGTCGAGGATGCGTCCCAGCACCGTTACCTGGCCCCATTTCCGCGCGAAATAGCCATCGAGCCAGTCGGTCGAAGCGGCGACAACGAACAGCGCGAAGCTGGCCAGGTAGAAGCGATAGGCCAACAGCGCGAACAACACGCACGACAGTGCCAACCGCGACAAGGTGAGCTGGTTGGGCAGGTTCCACACCGCGGCGCCCACCGAGGCTTTGGTTGTCGCCGACATGGTGCCCATCCGAAAAAACGGAACTCGCCACTGGGCGGACAGTCCGCCCCCTTGTCTGTGAAGTGTCCAGGCAACCCGCGGGAGTTCCGGACCTCCGTGCCACGCGCCCGCGCTATGGGGCATGCCAGTTGCTAGCCTCGCTCCGTCAACCGGACCAACCGATTCACCGAACCACACCCCACGGCCGGGCGCCCGGCCGCGTGAACCCACTAGCGGCCGCGCCCCACGGCGGCGGCAATCAGATCATAACCTTGTGCGGCCACGATTTCACACGGCACGAATTGCCCGGCTTTCAATCGTTTGCCCGTCACATAAACCACGGGGTCGATGTCGGGTGCATCGCCCGGCCCCCGGCCGATCCAGGCCCCCGGCTGGCCTTCGACGGGTCGGTCGAGAAGCACTTCAAATTGCCGCCCCACCTGCGCCGCCGCCTGGGCAAAGGCAACGTCTTGTTGGGCTTGCATCAAGCGCTCGCGCCGGTCTTCCTTGACCTGCTCGTCCAGGTGATCTGGCAGCCGCGCGGCGGGCGTGTCGGCCTCGTGCGAGTAGGTGAAGACGCCCATTCGCTCGAAGCGCTGCTCACGCACAAAATCCAGCAATTCGCCAAATTGTTCCTCGGTCTCGCCGGGAAAACCGGTGATAAACGTGGTGCGTAAAGCCAAACCCGGCAGTGCCGCGCGCAGCCGTGTTAGCAGGGCCTCGGTATCCGCGCGGTTCACTCGCCGTTGCATGCGCCGCAACATGACATCGTTGATGTGTTGCAGCGGCAGATCGAGATAACGCACGACCTTGCGACT
>CAYSXM010000527.1:0-4028 GCA_964434905.1 uncultured Pirellulales bacterium
TCGGCTCCCACGTATGCCACGGGGACGAGCTCCGTAGCAACAGGTCGGGCAGCGCGCGCCGACCGAGCACTAGCTGGCGGCCGCCGCGGGGGCACCTACAGGCAATTTGAACGGAGCGGTCTTCACTGCCTTGCGAATCGCGCCGGTGCGAATGCACTGTGTGCAGATGCGCAAATGCCGATTGCTGCCCCCCAGGCTCACCTTGATGCGCTGGAGGTTGGGCTTGAAGGTGCGCCGTGAAATGCCCGTTACCTTGGTACCGACGCCGCCCAAATACTTGGCCTTGCCGCGGAGCGTCACCCGATTGCCGGTTTGGGGTGTCTTACCGCAGACTTCACAGCGCTGTCCCATGGTTTGCCTTCGCGTCAGCAGAGTGTTGGCCGATTGCAATGCCCCGCCGGCAAAGAATCGTGCCTCGCCTAATAAAATCGAGAAACGACCAGTATAGCCGCAGAGCAGGGTTTGGCAATGCCGCGCCCGCTGGTCCCAACTCTTTTTACTTCAACAAGTTAGGCTACCTATGCTCCGCAGTGTCTGGCACGCAACGAGAACGTCTATCGAGCCTTGCTGGGTGACGCGCCATGTTCGCTTCCGCAGCAGAAGGCTCATCAATAATTCGGGCCACGGGGTCTGGGGCAAACAACTTCTAGTGCAGCGGGAGTTGCCCTGAGTTCGTCCAACGACGACTGAACCCGCACGAGTCGCCAATTGTGCCTTGCGCCTTCGCCGTCGCTGGCAGGTTGGACAACGGACCAACTACCGACCATGATCGACCCCTGGTCGCCGTAACCGCACGGTTTCCGCGGTCGCCGGTCGCTCAATGCATCGCCCCCGCGCCCTAAGAGGGATTGTCGATGATTCTGTCTTGGCTGCTGCCCGGCCATCGAGCGTGGCTAGTTTTCGCCTCCACCAGTGCGCTGGTGCTATGGCTGGGAGCGAGTCCGTCATCGTTCGCGCTGGAAGTTCCCCAGGCCGAGCCAGGTCAACGATGGGCCTTCCGGGGCACGGTGTCTCCGGTGGCAGACGACAACCGTCTCGGCGAGCCGGCCAAGGCCTTTGATCTTTCGATCATCGTTGCAGACCACACCGCGCCAGCCCAGCGGCAACTGTGGTTCCTAACCGAAAACGGACAAGGCGGCTGGCCCTGGATCGAGCGATCGGGCAGGTGGCAAGCCGATGCCGCGGGACAGTTCCCTTCGGCCGGCGGTCCCGCGCTGCTCTGCGACCGGGGCGAGACGTCGACCGTCGTGCCATTGCCCCCGATCTGGCTAGTGACGCCCGGCGCCATGGCGGTCGGTAGCAAGTTCCATTTCTTTGATCGCGACTGGGAAGTAGTTGGCCAGGTCGAGATCGAAGGCCGCGCCACCTGGGAGTGCGCGGCGCACGACCCCTTGGGCCTCGATGGTCGGCTCTGGCTCGATCAGCAAACACCGTTGGTGTTACGGTTTACCCAGCGAGTGTTTCAGGGCCAGGGCGAGGAATTCGAGCTGGCATGCTCGCTGGTCTCTCGCGGCCAGTTGAATGCGACCGAGTTAGCCGACGCCGAGGGGCAGTTCGCCGCGGTCGATGAACTGCGCCACGCGATCGACCGTACGCCTCGCAGCAGACAGCGAGAATTCACGCCACGGCAGTTGGCCACACTTGCCGAGCGCGTGCCCTTGCTCCTGGCACGCCACCCCCGCGGTCCCTTGGTCGAGCTGCTGCGCGCGGCTGTGAGCGACGTGACGCGGCAGACCGAACTGGCTGCCGAACTGGCGCGCCAGACCGCCGAGTTCGAAGGGCGTGCCATCGAAATGTTCCAGGCCGAGCGACTGGCCGACACGCCGGTCGATCTGAGCCATCTACGCGGCAAGGTCACCGTGCTGCATTTCTGGGACTATCGAGACGAGCCCCTCAGCGAGCCCTATGGCCAGGTGGGCTACCTCGAATTCCTGTACGGCCGTCGACAACCGCAAGGGGTCCAAGTGTGGGGCGTGGCCGTCAACGGCAGCTTGGGCGAGCCCGACCAACGACGCGCCGCGGTGCGGAGCGTGGCAAAGCTCAAGACTTTTATGAATCTGAGCTACCCCATCTTGCTCGATCCCGGGCCGCTGGTGGCCCAATTCGGCGATCCGCGACCCGCGGGGGGCGCGCTGCCGCTGTTCGTGGTGATCGGACCGGACCTGAAGATCGTGCATTACCGTGTGGGCTGCTACCCGGTCGACGCCAATGCAGGCTTGGTCGAACTCGACGCGGCGGTGGGCCGAGCCGTATTGTCGTCGGCCGCGGCGCCCTAGCAGCCCGGCTGGTGCCCTGAAGTCTCGTGATTCGGCCACCTCGGACCCAGGTAGGGATGCGTCGCTTCGGCTGCTTCCTGCGGGCCGCGCCCGTGGCGCCCCACCGGGTGTGCCAGTCGACCGATTGCCCTTGCTTGTCGCCCCGTTGGCGGGGGGGGTCACTGGCCTCTTGCGGCGCTCGACAGGTACGGTCCCAGCCACTAGGCTAGGCAGTTTCCAGCGCTCAGGCGCGATGGCGATGGGCCGTCGTTTCCGGGCAGCATCCGGCGCCGCTGGTGCCGGGGTTACTATATGCCTGCTCGGCTTCGGCCTGCGGGGAACGCGTATCGCACTTTTTGCGGCCAGGGCTGCCAAAGAGGCGGATTGGGACGGCCTATTGTGAAGCGGGCCGGAGGACAGGACGCCTCGATGACCGAGAGGATTGCCAAATTCGTCGTCGGCCGACGGTGGCAGGTGCTCGGCCTGTTGACGGTGGTGACTTGTCTGGCAGTGGCGTTGGCGGTGCAAATCGACTTCGATTTCACCCCTCAAGCAATCTTTGCCGGGCAAGACGACATTGTCGTTTTCGCCGAGAAGTTCAAGGAAACGTTCGGCTATGAAGACGCGGTGTTGCTGGTGGCGCTCGAGGCGACCGGTCAGCGCGATGTGCTGGACCGCGAGCTACTGACCTGGGAAGCGGCCGCCGCGCGCGATCTGGCCGCCTTGCCCGAGGTGGTGGAAGTCCAGGCCATTCCGACCCTGAAAATTGCGCGCTGGCACCTGCTGGGCGCGCGGCGGTTTTCCACTCAGCCGTTGGTGTCGGAATTGCCGGTCGATGCCGAGGCCGAGGCCCGCGTGCGGGCCACGGTCGGCCGATTTCGCATGATCGAGGGTTCGCTGGTCTCGCGCGACCGCATGGCAGGCGCGGTGATCGTGTTTCTCGATCCCGGCGCGCGGGCGATCGACCGCATGCGGCAGGTGGTGGCCAGCGTCACGCAAACCTTGGCCCGGCGCCCCCCCCCGGCCGATTACCGCGTACGGCTCAGTGGTTTACCGGCCTTGCGGGTGGATATTGTCAACGATTTGCAGGCCGACCAGATCCATACCCTGCCGCTGGCGGCGGTGATGTTCGTGGTGGTGCTGGCGCTGATTTTCCGCAGGCCGGGCGGCGTGGTGTTGCCACTGTTGGCGGCCGCGGCGGGTTTGGCCTGGACCTTGGGGCTGCTGGTCGCCGCGGGGCAAACGTTCAACATCACCGGCAGCGTGCTGCCGGTGCTGTTGTTGATCTTGGGGGTCAGTAATAGCGTGCACGTGGTGGGGCGGTTCGCCGAAGAGGTGGAGCGTGCCGGGGGCGACCGGCTGCTGGCCACGCGGCGAACCATTGCCCACATGCTCGTGCCCTGCATCCTGACCTTTGGCACCACGGCGGTGGGTTTTACCAGCACCATGGCCGCGCACAGCGAGGTGTTGCGGGCGTTCGGCTGGCAGGCCGCACTGGGAATGATCTGCTTGTATTTTTGCGTGCTGCTGACGCTGGCCGTGCTGTTGCCGTCGTTCCGGCCGCCGCGCCACAGCCAGGTCGACGGGGGGGCGTCGCGACTGGCTCGCTGGACGGCGGGCATGGGTCGCCTCGTGGCGTTGCATCCTTGGCAATCGTTGGCTGCCACCGCGGCCATCGTGGCGGTGTCGGCCTGGTGCGCGCGCGGGTTGTCGATCAATTCGCACATGGTTGAAATGTACGACGACCACCACCCCACCACGGCCACCATGCGG
>CAYSXM010000528.1:0-4026 GCA_964434905.1 uncultured Pirellulales bacterium
GATGGAGCCCATCGCGCGGAACACGAGTGACCAGCGCCGGTTGTACAACAAGGTCTTGGAGATCGTCGGCGACATGCACGCCGCCGGGGTACCGATCTTAGCCGGAACCGACACCAGCAACCCCTATTGTTTCGCCGGGTTCAGTCTGCACGACGAACTGGAATTGTTGGTCGAGGCGGGGCTGTCGCCGCTGGCCTCGTTGCAAGCCGCCACGATCGTGCCTGCCCGTTTTTTAAACGAAGAAAAAACCAGCGGCTCGATCGCGATCGCCAAGCGCGCCGATCTGGTGCTGCTCGACGCCAATCCGTTAACGGACATTCGCCACACGCGGACCATCCACGCGGTCGTTCTGGCTGGAAACCTGTTCCGTCGCGCTGCGCTCGACGACATGCTGGCCAAGGTCGAGAAACAGGTCGCCGGCCAACGCAAGTGACGCGACCCCACCGACCAGCACCGGGGAGATGCGGATAACTCAAAAAGCCAACACCAACCGCCAACACAACCCCCCGTGCCATTGACGGGGGGCTAAGAACGATACTCACACCCGACCCCAGAGTACTGGGCAAAGCTACTGGCACGCGATCACGGTTTCCCATTCAGCCGCAACACTTTCGACTCTTCGCGACGAAGTTCATGAACAATCCGGGATCATCAGCAGCGACGCAGGGCACGCGCAGCCGCGAGGCATTTGAATCGACCCCCTCGCCGCCGTTATGATACGCTCCTAGCCAGTCTGAACCGAAGGTCGCAATTGGCAGGAGGAATGTCGCGTGGAAAAATGGCCCCTCGGTGTTTTTGCTAGTGTCGATGCCGGGTTGGGCGTGCGGCTCGACGTGGCTCGCGAACTGGGCGTGCCCACGATCCAGTTGCATGCACCCAGCCGAGCCCAGCGCACTGCCGCGGCGGGCGAGGCATTTTTACGTCGAATCGCAGAGGCTAATTTGCGACTGACCGCCGTGTTCGGCGGGTTCGAAGGCGAAAGCTATGCCGATATTCCCACCGTGGTGAATACCGTGGGCCTGGTTCCCCCCGCCACGCGCGCCGAGCGGTTTGGCGAGATGTGCGAAATCGCCGACTTCGCGCGCCTGCTGGGGTGCGACGTGGTGGCGCTGCACTTGGGCTTTGTTCCGCACGATGTCCACGCGCCGCTCTACGCTGAAATACTCGACGTCACCCGGCGCCTATGCGACCACTGTGCCCGCCAACGGCAATGCCTGCACCTGGAGACCGGCCAGGAGACCGCCGAAGCGCTGGTCACTTTTTTGAGTGACGTTGGGCGGGACAATCTGTTTGTGAATTTTGACCCGGCCAACATGATTCTCTATGGTTCCGGCGAACCGATCGCCGCGTTGGAACAGGTCGGCCAGTTTGTGCGCAGCGTGCACTGCAAAGACGCCAAGTGGGCTGCCCGACCAGGACAAGAGTGGGGAGTGGAAACGCCTCTGGGCCAAGGCGACGTCGGGATGTTGCGTTTCTTGCAAACTCTCGACAAGCTGGGATACCGGGGGCCGCTAACCATCGAGCGAGAAATTCCCCAAGATCCCAGCCGCCAGAAGGTCGAAATCGGCCAGGCCGTGCAGTTACTAAACCAGCTCAAGGGACAATTGCCCGCCTAATCGCCGGGCTTGCAGATACATTCCACCCCCGCCTTCCGCGCCGTAGGAGCCTTGCGCATGCCCCAGATGAATTTGGCGATCGACCACGCCTTGTCACGCGACGAAGCGCGCCAACGGCTGCAACGCTTGATCGAAGTGGTCAAAGACGCTTACGGTGGTCAGGTAAAGAACCTCCAGGAAAATTGGACCGAACACGCTGTCGAGTTTTCCTTCAGCGCTATGGGCTTCAGCACCTCGGGCAAAGTCCAAGTGGAAGAGACCCATGTGGCTATCGAAAGCAAGCTGCCGCTGGCGGCCGTAATGTTTCGCGGCAAGATTGAGGAAACCATTCGACACCAAGTGGGGCGCGCACTGAGCTAACAGGCCGCACGGGCTTGCGGTTTGCCATACCAGACGCGACACGTTCGATTTCGCGACAGCAGGCTCAGGAATCATTCGGGGTCAACCACGGTACGATGGCCGGCAGCCTGCAAAGCACTGTGGCAAAACGGCCGCAAGACAGACACTTTTCGCCGGCCTGTCAGCCTCGAAAGGAATTCCCTTGCAAATTATCCGCTCTCAGATCGTTTGCGGTCTGTTGTGCTTGTTTGCCGTCGGTCTGATCAACGACACGCTCGCCGGCAATTTCCTGGTGGCCGGCGAGTGGCGCAGCCTGTTCAACGGGCGCGACCTGAGCGGTTGGGAAGTTGTCGACCCCGACGGGGGTGGTTGGCAGGTTGTCGATGGCGAACTGCGCACCGCGGGTGCGGGTGGTTGGCTCAGCACCACCGAGCAATTTGCCGATTTCGAATTCGAACTCGAATTCAATCTGGCCGACGGCTCGAACAGCGGGGTGTTTTTTCGGACGCCTCGCCAAGGGCGCGCTTCGCGGACCGGCAATGAGATCCAGTTGATCGACGATGCCACCATGGTCTATGGACCGCTGGAACCTTGGCAACTTTCGGGCAGCCTCTACCATGTTCAGGCAGCCCGGCCCGGCGGTTTTACCAAGGCGGGCCAGTGGCAACAGTTCGCAATGCGCGCCGTGGGGCGCGAGTTGGAAGTTCGCCTGAACGGCAAATCGGTGGTCACGGCCAATCTCGATGACTACCCTCAACTAGTTGCCGAACACCCTGGGCTGAGCCGTTCCACCGGATACCTGGGACTGCAGAATTACGGTGGACGGCCAATCTCATTTCGCAACATTCGTGTCAGAACATTGCCGGAATAGCCCACCGGTCTCGGTGGCTCCCAAGTGGAAGAACCTGGCGCGCTTTCCGGCTTGGCAGACGGTGATGCGTGTGAATTGCGACACCGGCCATCGGGGGGGCTCGAAGTGTGGGATGCGGTTTTCACTATAAGAAACAGAATGGAGCGTCGAATTTACCGTTATGGGAACCGGCCAGGGACATCGCTTGAAAGCGCATCCCACGGTGTCTACACTACTTAGGTAGCTAATGAGCGCCGAGTCGGAATGGCCGTTCGCGTTCCGGTGGCGCCCGACCGCCAGTAGCTAGATGGCCTTTGCTGGCGTCTAGACTTGGACTTCGGTCGCACGGTGGTCGACCCGAACCGAAGTATTTCGTAACGGGCCAGCGCACGGTTTCCGCTGCTGGTCAGGTTCGAGCGCTGTGATTCAATCGCCTTCAGCCTGCGAGCGGATAATCAGGTTACTCGATGAGCAGTGAACGCAGCCAATTCGCGGCACTGGTGGTGCTGACCGTCGGCGCATTGGTGCTGATGATTACCATTGCCTCGGGGCTCGGCGGCCTGGGGTTCGTCGAAGACGAAGCGGAACAGAAGAAGAACGCCCGGCAACTGGTCGTTCCCAAGACCCCGGTCATGGTGGTCGACGCCTCGCCTGGCATGGTGGAGATAACCGATGCGTTCGCCGGCATGGTCCGGCCATTCGAGCGCTTCACTTTGGGGTTTGAAATCGGTGGCGAACTCGTCGAATGGGGGCGCAACGAGCGTGGCGAGTCGCTCGATGTGGGCGACCGTGTGCGTAAGGGTCAATTGATGGCCCGCATCGACCAGCGGTTGTTGCAGGCCCAACTCAAGGAGTCGAAGGCCCGGCTGGAGCAGGCGCAATCGGACTTGAACCGAGCGGAAGAGCTAAAACAGCGCCAAGACCGTACGATTACCGAGCAGGCCTATACCCAATTCGCGACGAACTTGCGAATGACCGAGGCCGCGGTGGAAATGGCCGAGTCGCGACTGGCCGACACGGAATTGTTGGCTCCCGCAGATGGAACCATTTCCCTGCGCAAGGCCAACCTAGGCGAGACGATCAACCCCCAGCAGCCGGTGCTCGAGGTGGTGGAAATCGACCGCGTGTTGCTGGTGATGGGCGTTCCCGAATCGAGGGTGAACGAAATTCGGGTAGGCCAGCAAGTACATGTCGAGTTGTTAGGCCGCGACCGATATGGTG
>CAYSXM010000529.1:0-4019 GCA_964434905.1 uncultured Pirellulales bacterium
TCATTGCACACCTTGAAAAAGAAAAGCTCGGCGAGCGCCGCATTCAATACAAACGGGTTGACGATCACCGAACTAATGGTTTGCTTGAACACCGCAAACTCCGCCGGATCGCCTCGCACTCCCGTGTCAGTGTCGGCCATCACCGAAGGCGGCAGCCGGCGGGCCTCCAGATAGGCTGTTACTTCAACCGTCGAGGGAACGATCAACCACACCAACAGCATGATGATCAGTCCCAGGATGCCCCCCAGGCCCAACGCCAACGGCAGCCGGCGCCGCAACGAATGCAGCAAGTCGAACAGCGTCGGTCCCGACGTCAACGCAGTCGGACGAAGCGCGCCGCTCGGATTCCACAACGCCGGAGCCGTCACCGGTAGATCGACCGTGGCCGGCACCAACGACATCCGCTCGCGCCCACCCGGAGTGGGAAGGCTGCTACCAGGCAGATCGTACGTGCTGGGATTTGGTGGCAACACGATGGCTCGCTCCCTGAAGTTCCCGTGGCTTACTGCGATCGCAAGTCCGGCCGCCGACTGCGGTTGTCCGGCCCCGATTCGTGATTCGCAATCCCCGGTCCAAGACCTCAATCACCGCTGGAAATTCGACCCTATCTCAATATCAGGTAAGCAGTTACGCGACTTCCAGTCGCTCCAGCCAGACGCCCCGAATGAGGCGTTTTGGCTACCTGCCGCTGCACGCAGCGTCGCGTCCAGGCATCGTCGCCCCGGCCAGCTAGTATCTTCCGCCGCTAACTCGCCGCAGAGCCCAGGCCGCTGCCTACTAGTTCCGTTTCGTCACCGCTGTCTTCAATCACCAGATGCCCAAGAACCTGCATCTCCACATACAAGAAACCGATCGCCATCGGCATCATCACCCAGCCCGCAAAGTCGTGAAACACGCGGTTGGCCACTTCCTCGTTGGTGAACATATGCAACACGCCCGTCACCGTGATGCGAATAACATTCACCAGCAACGCGATCGGAATCGCGCTCAGGAACAACACCACCCGCTCCCACAAAGGACGCTCGAAAATCATCACCAACGCCGCGGCGAACGCCAGAAAAATTGTCAACATCCGCAACCCGCTACAGGCATCAACCACCCCCATGTACAGGTCTTCCCCCTCGCGATTGATCAAGATCCGATTCCCCTCCGAAAACGCCGGCAGTCCCAGCGTTTGCAGAGCGAACGTACTGCTCCGCGTGGCCAAACGTTGCAGCGGATCCAACAGTCCTCGCTCCATCACGTCGGGCAGTGGAAACATGAAAACCAAAAACGCCACCGCCGGCCAAGCCCACCGCACGCTCCGCCAGCCTGCCACAATCACGAAAATACCGGCCAATGCCGGTAAAAACGTCACCATCTCGGGAATCACCAGACTGAAATAACACGCCACCAGCCGTAGCAACAAACCGCCGGCCACCAACGCCACGCCAGCCCAACGGGCACTCGCTTCCACACCTCGAATCGGCTCCAGACGCAGGAACAGCAACACCCCCGCGATCAAGGGCACCATGTACCCGTGTGAATATTGGGGGCTCGACCACTTCGCAGCAGTGGCCATCAGCGAATTCCAGTAGGTAAACACTAGCGCGCCCGTCAGCAACGCCAACAGGCCCAACGGCAGATACTGATCGCGGTCCGGCAAGCTCGAAACAGCACGGGTGTTCGACATGAGTTCTCGATTCAAACTGCCAGGCGACACCGCGACGCGAACCACGCGGGCAAGGAGTCGCTCGGACAAGGTTTACGGCCTGGAATCATTCCGTCGGACCGTTTCGCGTCTTGCGGAACGATGGTCAGAAGGTCAGCAGTCGCAACTTGCGCGCCAATCTGCTCCCTCGGAAATGCGGAGCAACCCGCTGCAGCCCCCGGCTCCCTACCGCACTCATAAACGGACCTCAGCTTATCACATCCCTCTACGCAGGCCACCGACCCCTGGTTCCTCACCGGCCCCTGGTTCCCCACCGACCACGCCCCGGCGCACGGTCCCGCTTGGCTCAGCCCACCGCGTGCACCCTGTCTCCCCGATTCCTCGACCGTGCACAGCGTGACCGTCCGTCAGCCGCGGCTGTGCTCTAAAGTGCCCCCCTGCAACCCAAAGTCCCAAGTGGGCATCCGTCTGCACCGAAAAACCGTGTTTGGAGTTTTACCAGCGGTAACTCGGGCTCCTTCTTCCAACCAGGCAACGGACCACGTGGTCCCCGGTCGACGACCTCTCCCTGGACCTCACGATAGCCGGCGGCTCGGCCCAATGTCAAACGAATTTAGGACCACGTCTTTTGACGGAACCCCTTACAGGTGTAGAGGTAACGATTGCGTAGTGTGTGCGGTTTCGGTGCCGATTTCGCCGCCGGACCACCACGCTCCGCTCCGCAAATTCATTGCCTGGGAGAGATTCACGGCCGGGGTCTCTTTACGTCCGGCGTGACCCCCATTTGACGTCGCCGGGCTGTGCCAGTGCCCATTGCCCCTCTGCGAAACTCCGAACGACCGCTTACGGGGTCAGCCCACCCCCCTGACCGGGGAATTTCTCGTTGTTTTTAGCGGACTGGGCAAAGTTTGACGGCACCTGCGGCCGATAGTTTCGAGCGTGCGGATTAAGCCGAGTTTGACGATTGCGTGAACCGCGCTGCCTGTCGCACGCCGGGGACACACCCGGCGCCCCCGGCCAGGCTCGCCGGCCGATTCCGCTCCTGGTACTCCCCGCTGCTCTTTCCACTTGGTTTCGCCGCGTGGCGTTTCGCCCTGTTTCGTCGCTCCCCCCTTGGTTGGCCCCTGCCGTGGATGCACAGATGGCCTTGCGAACCTCGCTGTACCGCGCCGTGTGGCTGGGCCTAGTGGTGTGGGCCGCTGGCTGCAATTCGCTCGACATGCGCAGCCCCGACCCTAACCTGGCCGCGCAAGGCCCCGAAGCACCGCCCACCGAACTGAACAAGGTCACGCTCCCCACCTATCGCATCGAGCCGCCAGATATCTTGCTCATCAACGCCATCAAGGTGGTTCCCAAGTCGCCTTACAAAATCGACGTGCTCGACACGCTCTCGGTCCAGGTCGCCAACGCCTTGCCCGATCAACCGATCCAAGGGCTGTACCGGGTCGACCCCGACGGCACGATCGGTCTGCCCCCCGCCTATGGTTCGGTCAAGGTCAAGGGGCTGACGCCGGACGAAGCCCGGACCGCCATCGTGCGGCGGCTGGAAACGGTGCTCCGCGCGCCCGAGGTCACCGTGTCGCTGGCCGAACCGGCCGCCAAGCAACAGATTCAGGGAGAACACCTGGTCGGTCTCGATGGCACGGTCAATCTGGGCGTGTACGGTACGGTCTACGTGGCCGGCATGACGCTCGACGAAGCCCAGGCCGCCGTGGTCGATGCCTTGAGCGATTACCTGGAAGCGCCCGAAGTGGCGCTCGACGTGTTCGCCTACAACAGCAAGGTCTATTACATCGTCACCCAAGGGCTGGGCACCGGCGCCGGCGATTCGATCCTCCGCGTGCCTTGCACCGGCAACGAAACGGTGCTCGACGCCATGGCCCAGGTGCAGGGCTTGCAGCCGTTTTCGTCGAAACAGGTGTGGCTCGCCCGGCCCGCTCCCGACCGCTTGGGCAAGGACCAGGTGCTGGTGGTCGATTGGAATGCCATTACCCAAGGGGGCGGCACCGCCACGAACTATCAATTGATGCCGGGCGACCGGCTCTTCATCGCCGAGAACAAGCTGATCGCTCTGAGCACCGTGATCGAGCGCGTGACCGCGCCGGTGGAAAACGTGTTCGGCTTCGGCTTGCTGGGCATCCAAGCAGTTCAAACGGCCAACCGCCTGCCCAACGGCATCCGCGGTGCCTCGGGCCTCGGCGGCCTAGGCTTCTTTTAGTCGAAACCAAATACCCCACCACCGAACCAACCATTGCACGACCGACATCACCATCGTGTAGTTTTGCAGGTCAGGCCTTGGCCTGACGAGACGTAGTCTGGGTGCCACTGGCTTTGCCAGTGCCCTGAGGTCGGGTGCCACTGGCTTTGC
>CAYSXM010000530.1:0-4008 GCA_964434905.1 uncultured Pirellulales bacterium
ACTTACACAACGCTATGCTGATTGGGACAGTAGAATTAGTTGTCGGTCGTCGTTGGATTGTCGGTTGGTAACGGCATGGTTTCCGTTGCCTCGTCGGTTGTTTGAACGACAATGCCCTCGGCGCCCACGTCGATGACCGTGGTTCCGTCCTCGAGCACATCGCCTATCCGGACCACACGTGATCCAAGCAGTGCAGCGGCCCGGGTGCCGTCGAAGTAGATCGCCTGGATGCTGTCCGCCACGGAGGCGCGGGTTGCCATAACGGGGTCGTGCAGGCTGTCGGACAGTGTTAGGCCGTTGGGCTGCGGAGCGGGTCGAGCGGCTTCTGCGGGGGTAACGGGGGGCCGCTCGGGTGCGGGAAAGGGATCGAGTGCGATGATTTCGTGCAGGGCAAAACTTGGCCAAACGCGCGCCGTCGGCGTTGTGTGGGCAGGGACCGCAGGCGACTGGGCCGCGGCCTGTGCCGAGCCAAGGGGGCGCGGAGTGGCCGGGGGCTCCACGGTGTTGGGCCGAAAATTGCCGTACAAGATCACGACGAGCATGATCGAAAGGACGGGAATCGCGGCAATCGTGGCGCGGTTGGCAGTCGACGACTTGGTGGACGAGGGTGCAAGATTCATTGGAATGCGACGGTTGAACGGCCCTCGGATTCAGACGGGTTGCAGATCGACTGCATTTTCAGTTCCACGGCGCACTGATCTTGGGCGCGCGTCGGCGCGACGAGATCCAATTCGACAATCTGCAACAACCAAGGCAGCGTGTGCAGGCTGTCCAGGAACTGGCAGAGATTGGCATAGGAGCCGGTGAGCGACACATGCACATCGAGCCGTGAGCCGTCGGAGTGTATCGGACGAAAGTTCTTGAGCGACATGTGATACTTCTCGGTCAATTGCGAAATCAAGGCCATTAGCTCTGCTTCGTCGACCGGTGTTTGATCGCGCAATTGGCACGCGCGTTGCTGCTGCAGGGAACGATCGAGTTCTCGAGTGAGGCGGGCATGCGCCTCGTGCACGTCGGCCGCCCCCAGCAGCAGTGTGCTCGCGGCCCGATGTTCGATCTCTAAGCGTGCATGTTGTTGTTGGATGTGTCGGGAGGCGCACCAAAAGAGCAGAACCAGCAGGCCGACGGTAGCGGCCCCCAGCGAGTGAATGCTCCAGCGCCGGATGTCGATTTGTGCGAGTCGTCGTAGGGCGACCATGGTTTCACCGGTGCTGGTTAGAATCGGCCTTCGACCTGAAACAACCGCGTGGTGCCGGCGGTCGACACTTCTTCAGTCGAGCCTTTGAGCTCGACGTGGCTGAAGATCCCGGCCCGGCGCAGCGAGGCAATGAGTTGCGCAATCGTGGCCGCGTCGGGGGCCGTTCCGTCGAAGGTCACGGCCCCTTCCATCACCGGTGCCGCGACTGGCGCCGTGGACGGCGTGACCAGAGCGGCTGGAAGACGGGGCGCGGGCAGTGCGGTGGCCTGGGGCAGGCGAATATTCAAACGAAATAGTTTGATCTCGCCGCCCGCAGCGTGCACGCCACGGCCGACGACGCCGATGAGCGACAGCGTTTGCTTGTCGGTGTAGCTGTTTTCGCGGTTTAACAGTTCGGCACGGATCGCGGCCAACTGGCCCTGTGCACGCGCGCCTTCTGCCGCCAACTGGCGTAGCGCCGCGGTGTCGCGATCACGTTTCGCTGCGGCCGCTTGGACAGCGGCCAAGCCCCGGTATTGAACTCCACACGCCAGGAGACCAATGAGCGAGACGACCAAAGCGATGGCTACCCAGCGGCGCAACTGGTGCCGGGTAGCACGTCGGCTAACGACCTTCGGAGGTAAAAGGCTTAGGTGCATGGCGCGGTTTCCCAGGCCAAGGCGGAGAGTGCCGCGGCGGCTGCAAACAGCGAGTCGTCAGCTTGCCCCGTCGATCCATGCTCGGCGGCCATTTTCCACAGGCAAGTCGACAGATCCGTCTCAGCGGTCAGATACTCTGGCAAGTTGCGAACCAAAGAGCCTCCGCCCATCATCAACATTTGGTGCGGCATGCGTGAGCGAAACCTGGTTTCCCAGTAATCGAGGGTGCGTTTGATTTCGGTGGTGAGACAATCGAGTGGTTGCGCCACCAGCTCGTAAGTTGCTCGTGCGCGCGTATCAGCATCCGAAGCGTGTGGCGCCAGCGAGATACCGTAGCGTCGCAGGAGCTGGTGGCATACATCGGCCGACACATTCAATCCGGCGGCAAGTGGCTGCATGAGCGCTCTCAGACCGCAGCCCCGAAGCAGACGTGTCATTAGCGGGCGGCCACCCATTGCGACTACCAACAGTGCAGATGCATACCCCAGATCGAGTACCGCGATGGGGCTGTCGGACGGTGTGGGAATGGCCAGTTGCGCGGCACGTGCCAACACACAGGGCAGGCCGTCGAGAATCTGGCAATCGAGCCCAGCGGCATTCAGGCCGGCCGCCAGTCGCCGTGCCGCATCGTGTCGCACCTGCATTACGGCAACCTGCGCCATGTTCTCGGGTGAACCACCAGTGGCTGGCGTCTCCCAAAAATCGAAGCAAGGTTCGGCGCCGGTGTCAGCGGTTGCATCGGCGTGCAATTCATTGCGAATCATCAGCCGCATTTCATCGCGACTGCCACGGGGCACCTCGAGGCAGCGCAGCTCGGTAACGCCACACGGCAGGACGGCGGCTGCCTGGCGACCGCGAAACATGCTGCGAGCATGTCGAACGTGTGGCACCCTTTGCCCGAAGGCATCTTCCAAGAATTGCTCTGGAATCGGCGATGGTTCGGCGGAACCAGGGACGATCCAGCGGGCCGAGATGCGGTATCCGCTACCGTGGCGCTCGACTTGCGCTAGCTTGGTGCAGGCGGTTCCTATGTCGACACCAACCCAGCCGCTCTGGGAACGTCGACGTGGCCAACCCGGCAGCCGGAACGACGGCGTAATCGCGGCGGTGGATGACGTGAATTGGCTGGACATGGTCGTCCCGGTAAGAGCGCAGGGTAGCCCGTGTTTCAGGCCTTAGTGAGCGGTCGTGGAAATATCGAAGAGCGGCAACATTACCGACAACACGACGGTGGCCACGACCACCCCCAGGCCGATAATCAGTGCGGGTTCCAGCAGTTTGATCAGACCGCGTATGCTGTTCTCGCCCTCTTCCTCGTAGTACTGGCCTACCGTTTGCAGCACTTGCCCCAGCTTGCCGCTGCGCTCGGCAGTGGCCACCATCTGAGCGGCGCCGGCGGGCAGGAAGGTGGCTTCCCGCAGCGAATTGCTAATGCCTTGACCGTTGACGAGTTCCTGTTCCATGAGGTCGAACAGCTTGCGAAAATCGGCATTGCGCGAGGCAGCGCGGCACAGCCGGATGCCATCGTGCAGCGGCACACCGCTCTGCAACATGGTTCCCAGCAAGCAAAACGAACGGCCGGTGGTCAGCGTGCGCGTGGCATTGCGGATCACGATGGTGTGCATCAGCAAATGGCTCCACAGTTCACGAGCCAGGGGCAGGGTGGCCAGGTAGGCCACCGTGGCTAACACAAAACTGGTGGCGCCGAGAGTGTAGAGATAGTAATTTCGTGCCGCCTGGCCCAGGTGGAGCAAAAACCTTGTCAGTGGCGGAGCAGGGTGGTCGAAGCTGGCAAACACCGTGGCGAATTGCGGCAGAACGAAAAACACCATGGCGAACACCACGATGCACGTCACGGCGCAGAGCAAGATCGGATAGGTCAGCATCGCCCAGATCGAGTTACTGAGCTTCTTTTCGTTGCGTAACAGCGCGGTCAGCCGTTCCAAGACTTGCAGCATGGCGCCAGTTCGTTCCCCCGCGGCGATGCCCGCCACAAAGGTCTCGTCGAACACACGCGGATGGTTTTTCAGCGCTTCCGAGAAGCTGTGGCCCTGCGACACGTCCTCGTTCAACGCAAGCAGCACCTGTTTCAGGGCACCTTCCCGAGCATTTGCCGCGAGGTTTTGCAGCGATTCAGCGAGATCGACACCCGACTGAAACATGATGGTCAGT
>CAYSXM010000531.1:0-4003 GCA_964434905.1 uncultured Pirellulales bacterium
GCCGCTGTGGCACACTGGTCAAGCTCGGATCGGTGGGTGGAAGTTGTGCCCCCCGAGCGAGCAGGGGGGGGCCTGCAACCGATCCTGGAAGATTTCTCTGCGGCTGGTGGCCATTGCTGTCCGAATAAGCATCATGACCGCGCCGATCGGCAAAGTTTGCCTGCTTCGGCGTTTCGAGCTGGGACGTCGTCGCAGCGTCGCGACAAGGGGGGATGAATGGGCGGCTGGGGAATTCTGCGCTGTTTCATGCGCCGCTTCCAAAATAGCGTCGTGTGGCGTACCCAGATGGCGACGGTTTCGTCGGTGTCGTCGCTGGTCGTGGGCCCGGTAGCCGCCTGGGGCGCCCTGCTGGCCATGTGCCTGGCGTTTGGCCTGCCGTTGGCGTCGCGTGCCGCGGACGATTTGCGCCCCTCGAACAGCCGCGCGGCCCGCAAGGCGGCCATCGAGGCAATTCCGTTCGACCAGCTCACGGTCGAAGGTCAAGCCAAGGTTCGGGCGGTGATCGACGATATGAGCCTGTTCCGCCGGCTGCCGACCCAACAGATCGACGCCGATCCGGATCTCTATTTGTACCTGACGAACCATCCCGAGATTCTGGCCAATGTCTGGCAGTTGCTCGGCATCGACGATGTAACGCTGCACCCCGAGCGGCCTGGAATGTACCGTGCCGAAGACGGCGCCGGCACCACCGGCTACGTGGAATTCCTGCAACAAACCAACGACCGGCACCTGATCTATGCCGAGGGGAGCTACGACGGCCCTCTGTTTGCCAAACCGGTGCGTGGCGCGTGCGTGCTGCACCTGGCCAGCCAATACGAACAGGGAGAAGACCGAAGCTGGCGCGTGACCAGCCGGCTCGAGGCGTTCGTGCGGCTAGACCATGCCGGCGCCGAGTTCCTGGCCAAAACGTTTCAGCCATTAGTCGCCCGCGTGGCGGACGCCAGCTTCGTGCAGACGGCCAGCTTCGTTGAAAGCCTGTCGCGCGCCGCCGAGTCAACTCCCCAAGGCATGCATCGGTTGGGCTCTCGCCTGACCGCGGTACCTGAAACCGTGCGGGTCGAGTTTGTGGGCATGACCCAGCGTGTGGCCGAGCGCGCCGCCGAACGCCAGGCGGTGCATCTGGAAGCGCGGCGTGCCGCTCCGTCGTATACCTCGCGCGCCCAGAATCGCTAGTTCTGGCAGCCGGTTACCAGGCGGTGCCTGTTTTCCACCCCCGATGTGGACGCCGGCCCTACGGCGAGTAAACTGGTCGGCGACGGTGGCCCTCCGCTTCCACGCTCAGGCGGCTGTACGAGGGTTCAAGCTCCCATCCCGCAGGCACCCGCGAGGCAGATCGATGCAGCGACGACGATTTCTTCAGGCCACACTGACAACGGCCGCGGCGGCTAGCGCGTGGATTGCGCCACCGGCCATTGCGGCGCCGGTCCGCAGTTTCAAGCTGAAGTATGCCCCGCATTTCGGCATGTTCAGCGAGCACGCAGGGGAAGACCCGATCGCGCAGCTTCAGTTCATGGCCGACCAGGGCTTTACCGCGCTGGAAGACAACGGCATGCGAGGGCGGCCGGTCGACGAGCAGGAGCGGATCGCCAAGGAGCTACAGCGTTTGGGCATGCAAATGGGCGTATTCGTGGCCCACGGAGATTTCGGACGCCCCACCTGTGCCTCGGGCGAGAAAAAGCTGCGCGAACAGGTACTGGCCGATCTACGCGCTTCGGTCGAGGTGGCCAAGCGCGTGGGCGCCACCTGGTGTACCGTGGTGCCAGGCAAACTCGATCACCGGCTGGAAATGGATTATCAAACCGCCAACGTCATCGAAACACTCAAGCAGTGTGCCGACATTTTCGAACCGCACGGCCTGGTGATGGTGCTCGAACCGCTCAATCCTTGGCGTGATCACCCCGAGCTGTTTCTTACGAAATTTCCGCAGGCGTACCAAATCTGTCGTGCCGTCGACAGCCCCGCCTGCAAGATCCTGTTCGACATCTATCATCAGCAAATCACCGAAGGCAACCTGATTCCCAACATGGCCCGTGCCTGGAGCGAGATCGCCTATTTTCAGGTGGGAGACAATCCCGGGCGCAATGAACCCACAACCGGCGAAATCAATTATCGCCAGGTGTTTCGCTACATTCACTCGCGCCGGTTCACCGGCGTCGTGGGCATGGAACACGGCAACGCCGGCCAGGGCAAGGCGGGCGAGCAGGCGGTAATCGACGCCTACGTGGCCAGCGACGCGTTCGAGTAGTCTGGGGGTTACCAGCCCGATCAGGAATTCGGCTGGCTGTTCGCGCGGCGCGATCGCCCCCGCTTGGCCAGGCCAATGCCACAACAGCCCGCCGCTACCCGCCTTCGGCCGCCAGCCGAGCAAAATCCAGCGCGCTGATGATTCCCACGGCGCGGTCGTTCTCGACCACCACCACCCGGTGAACGTGCTGTTCGACCATTTCACGTGCCACCTCTGCCAGAGGCGTTTGCGGGCCACAGGTAATGACCTGCGAGCGCATGGCGTCGCGCACACGCAGGGCCGCTAATCGCTGGCGAAACCCGCCGAACGTGGAGTGGGTGGCGTGCTGGAATCCGTCGGCCTGCTGGTCGAGCCAGGTCTGATCGGCCGAGACCTCGCCATCTAGCGATTCCAACAGGTCCTCCATCCGGGCCAGGTCGCTGCGGCTGAGCACGCCCACCAGCCGCTGGCCATCGACGACCGGTAACCCAGTGATGTGCGATTCGATAAGCAGGTGCCGTACCTCGGCCAAAAGCTGGTCGGGGCGTGCCGTGATCAGGTGGCGCTGCATCAGGTCGGCCGCCACGCGCGCGGGCAAATGGTTCATCGCTCGGTTGTCTCCCTAAACCTGGGAACCGCCAGATGGGATTGCACCTGTCCGGGGGCCGAAACACTTCGGGTGCTGCACATTGGCTGTGAAAACAAGCATACCGCGCTGTTGTCCGCGGCGACGAGAAACTCGTCCCAGGTAGCCGGTACGGTGTTGGCGCAAACCGCACCAGACCCGCCCGATTGGCCAACGAGTCGAGGCGATAGCATTGCCAGCGACCGATGGCCGCATTGCACCGCGCGGCCCAACATTCTCTGAGTCCAAACGAACCCATTCTTGGAAACTTCGTCTAAAGTTTAGACATCTGAAGTAACACATGTGTCTCATTTCCGATCAGCCAATTGGCGATGTGCGTACCAGCGACGAACAGCGGCCAGTTGGCATTTGCTCGAATAAAACCGCGGTTCTATCCGCAGATTGGGGCCCTGCGGCGAGTTTCTCATTTCGATTGGCACGAGGATTGCTTTGACTTGGCAGCGAGCGGTGGCCGGTAGCAGATGTGGCAGGTTGCTTGGCCAAACGCAACGCGTTCGAGGTCGAAATTACCAGGAGTGCGGTCAGGAAGGTCGCTCGTCGGATGCTGCTGGCTAGGCCGCATTCGACAGCCAAAGGGAGGGGAATTCTCATGTTGGTTCTCAGCAGAAAAATCGACGAACGCATTGTCATCGGCGGCAATATCGTGATTACGGTTCGCCAAATTGCCGGCAACCGGGTGTCGCTGGGATTGGAGGCGCCGGCCGACGTGCGCATTCTTCGTGGCGAGTTGAACTCGTTCGGCGCACAGGCACCCGCCGCCGACACCATGCCCCCCAGGGTGGCGCGTTCCGAGGCGGCCGTCGCGCCGGTGGCCGGCGACAACCTCGAACCGCACGTACTGTGCTATCAACTGTAGCGAACCGCTCGCTCGGGGCGCAATGCCTGATCCTCGGGTTAGCTGCCCAAGCGCAGTTGCGATAGTGTAATGTGCCCGGCGAAGCAACACGCCACGTCGCATCCTTCGCTGCGGGCGCGGTCTTGATACCGACCGCGGTAATGGAACCGGTCGGCCTCGCGCTCGAACGCCACGGGCAGTGGATGCGGGTCCAGTACGCAGTGGACCAACTTGGGAAGCGCTGCCAGAGCGGGCTCGCCGCCGGTATCGGGGTCGGGCAGATTGACGTTCCAAAAAC
>CAYSXM010000532.1:0-3999 GCA_964434905.1 uncultured Pirellulales bacterium
ACTTGCGACGCCGGCGGGGGTGGAAGCCAGCCAGTTCTGACAGCCTTTGCGGTTTGTGATTCAACCTATGGCAACCGGTCGCAGGCCGTGACCTGCTGGCGAGTTTACTGCAACGCGGCAAGCCAGCGCGCCACACGATGCACCGCGAGGGTCGCCTGTCGTGCGGCCGAGCCGAGTTGGTGCGTCCGCTGATCTAGTGCCAGGTGTTTCGCTCCTTAGGAAATTGGCATCGCGGGACCCGGCACGCCCGGCTTGTCGGCTTTTACTTCAAGCGCCATAATGGCGACGACGAGGGAAAGCGAGCAACGAATTCTCGCAGAGGAAATGTCAGGCATTTGTCAGCGACTGGGCCGTGAGGCTCGGTGCCTGGGCCGTGAGGTTCGGGGCTTCCGCAATTCAGCCCTGGCAACCCCTACCTAGGTTAGCGTCAGTAGTTGGGTCGGAGCGCCGAGTGCCCGGCCTGCAACTCACCCACCGCGGGCGATTAGCTCAGTTGGTAGAGCGCCACGTTTACACCGTGGATGTCGGGGGTTCGAGTCCCTCATCGCCCACTGAACACTTGTGCAGTATATTGCTGCTACTCGCAAACCCCGGAAACACCGGGGTTTTTTCTTGCGCTGCCCCCCCGGGCTGCGCGTCGTTGCGGACCGTTTCGTGCATGTACTGCGCCGGATTATGCGCCGCCTTATCATCAGCCGATTCCGCCTGCGTTGTGGCTCGGGCAATGTCGGCGTCAGTCACTTGCCAATAGTGCTTGTTGGCCACAATCGTGCTGTGCCCCAACCAGGCCGCCGCAACATGTCCAGGGAACTCGTTGGCCAACTCGGTAGCTCGACTCGCCCGCAAGTTTTGGAACAACTTTGGCCACGGTTTCAGGCCGGCGCGACGGATGATCTTCTCGAACGTAGTGCGCAGGTTTTGATTGGCGTCGCGGTAACGGGTAATGGCGTGGTCAACTCCCGGCTCGGCTCGCTCCCAGGCATCATCAAGGGCGCGTCGCAACTCAGGGAAGATCGGAACCACGCGAGTCCCCTTGCCTTCGTGATGTTCCGTCTTGGGGCTTCGCACAAGCATGGTGCCGCGTTCCCAATCAATGTCGCCCCAACGTAGGGCCAGGTGTTCCGATGGGCATCGCAGGCCGCCGTAGCGACTCAAGGCGAAGATTAGCCGCCATTCGTAGTCGGGGCAGGCATCGGTAATTTTGGCCGCGTCTTCGCGGGTCAGGAAGTAATCACGCTCGCGGTTACTGCCGACCGATCCTTTCAGGCCAGCGAACGGGTTACGCGCTAACAAGTCGCGACTTACGGCGTCTTGGAAGAATTGCTTGGCGTTGCTCACTCGCTTGCGGGCCGTGTTGACCGCCAGGCCTTCATCGGCCTTGGATTCTCCGTATCGGTTCTCGCGGGCTTCCGGGGTTCGCAACCAGCGTTCCCAATCTTTTGCGTCGCCGGCCGTAATACTGGCCAATGGCCGATCCTTGCCAAAGTACGCCAGCAGAAGCCGCTCAGTATGACCCCAGTGCGTCAGTGTGCCCGGCTTCACGTCAGATCGCTTGGCGAAATAACTTGCCAGGAACACCCCCAACATCACCACCGATTTCGCCTCAGGGTCGGCAATCAGGCCCACGGCCGCCAGCCTCTTGGCCAACGTCGGGTCTAGGTCTAGCACCCATTGGGCCAGGTCGGTTTCCATCGGCCGATTGAATTGAACCGCTTCAAGTAGTTGCTCCACTCGGTACTTGAAGCCCTCGGCCGTTCGTTGCGACACCTTGCCGAGGCGAATCGTCTTGCGGCTTCCGTCGGGGGCAACAAACAGAATCCGTCGGTTGCCGTTCTTCTCTCGCGAAATACTGGCCATGGTTACATGCCCCCGTTGGTGGGTTTGCTGACCGCGTCGCGTTTCGCCTTTCGTTCGATGGCTTGCCGGCAAGCCCGTTCAATCTTCTCGACGGTGCGCACGGTGGGCGAATACTTGCCGCTTTCGATGCGCGAGATGGTTTCTTGTCGAGTGCCAGCCAGCTTGGCCAAATCCTGCTGGGTCAATCCGGCGGCGCGTCGGTCGCGGATCATATCGCGGGCCAGGCTGACACGGGCATATTCCACGGCGGGAAAGTTTCCGCGCTTGTCAGGCTTGGGAAGCGGGGGCAGACCGTCGTCTTTGACCGGCACGGATTCGCTCGCCCGCGAGCAAAGCCGTTCGTATTCCCCTTCCGGCAGCAGCACGAACCGCTGTCCGGCAACTTCAATGCGTTGTAGTCCGAGCATGGCTAATCCTCATCGTAAAAGCCGTCGCGGTGTCCGATTTGTTCCACCCAAACTTGCCCGCCTTCGATGCGGAACTGCAAACGGTAATCCCCGGTGCGCAGTCGATAGCGACCGGCCAACTTGCCCGACAGCGACTTGGCCCCACTCACGTCGGGCCAATCCGCTAGGCGAACCAGCAATTCAACCATCCGCGCCTTCATCGGCTTGGGCAAGTTACCCAGTTGCATCGCAGCCTGGTAAAGCAAAACCACGTTGGGCATGATATTTGTATGATATGTTTATGCAATTTCGTTGTCAACGCGCGTTCCCAGAGCCGCTGCGAGGGGGAGTTCCGCCAAGAGTCGGCTCGTCGCTAGCAAGGCGTTCGGTCGGCAGGATGTCGCGCGTCGACCACTGCATGTTGCCGGGCAGACTCGGTGCGGATCGCGCCAAGGCCTCAAGGTCGCCAGGCGCCGACAGTGTGGCGGTCTTGGACTCGGTCAGGGTCAATGCTCCATTTTCTCTCGGGGAATCCGCAACACCGCCAAGGCCGCCAGAATCTTGAGTCCTAGGGACATTGGCGATCTTCGTGTCTTCCACGCTGGGCAGTCTTAGAGACCACGGGCCCGGCACACCTTCACGGAACGCGACGACCCCCAACTCCCTCCGGGCACGGGAAAGGGTTCGCTCACTGATACCTTGCTCGCGCGCCTCCTCGCCAAGGTCCTTGGCCAATCGAGGCCCGTTGGCAAGCTTCTGGCACAGGAACTCGATCGCCGAATCTAGTTCTTGCGGCCGTCGGCCTGGGCTGGACGATTGGGGGGCCAGCGCATCGTCGGCCTTGATGGTCACAGGATCAGTTTCCCAAACCAAATGCGGTTGGCCACTTTGATCCGGTTGGTTTTCCAGTCGAAACGCCAGGCCAGTTTCGTCGTTACCAAGGTTGTTTTTCAGCGGCAAAAACAGCCGCCGTTGGCCGGAAATATTCTGGGGGTCTTTCGATACGGCAAACGCCGCCCGCGCGGCTGCGACAAACGCGACGCTACCCATGGTTCGGTGAATCGCGGCCCCTTCGGCTTTGCGCAGGTGCGAAACGGCCACGACCGCCACCGACAGGCGAGCCGCCAACTCGCTCAGGGGAGCCAGCACCCCGCGCACCTCGGCGTTGTCGTGCGATTGTGTCCGGCCGAGATATGCCGAAATTGGGTCGATAATGACCAGTCGGCAGCCCGGCCGCAGCAGGATCGCATCCTCCAATCTTGCAAGGTCTCGCGATAGATCGAACGGCCGCTCATAGCCGTCATCGCCATCCGAACCACGAATCGCCTGAATCGCGTCGATCTGGCCCACGTCGGCGCCGGCCGCGTCGAGTCTCGGCCGAACCGTGTCGGCCAGGTCGTCTTCGGCCGTGAGAAGTACCACAGAACCCAGCGGCGCGGCGCCCGATCCGTCGGGCCAATTGCTGCCGGTCGATACACGAGCAGCCAGGTCTAGCGTCAGGAACGATTTACCCAGCCCAGGGTCGCCCGAGATGACCGTCAATTTCCCAAGCGCGATCCGCCCTGGCCACAACCAGTTGACGTCGCGAGGTTCGACGCTGGCCAGGTTGACCAGTACGGCGAATGGACCGGCCGTCGATGAGGGCTTGGCTTCGTGCGCGGCGGTTTTCAACTGGTGGACCATTTCCAGCCCCGCCGCGCCGCAAGCTTCGGCATTGTCCAAGTCGAGGCCCGCTGCTACCCGTGCTTGCAGCCAA
>CAYSXM010000533.1:0-3995 GCA_964434905.1 uncultured Pirellulales bacterium
CCGACCAAGAGTGTCAGCCGGGCAGGACCAGGCAGTCGGTAATGGTGTTGACGGCAATATCCTAAAAAAATCTGCAGCATTTCGCCGGGCGTGTAGTCCAGAAAATTCAGTTGACGGCTGAAGCGACTGCCCAGACCAGGGTTGCTGGCCAGCATTTCGTCGAGCGGCCCACTATAGCCGGCCAGCACGACAACCAGGCGCTGGCGGTCGTCTTCCATGCGTTTCAACAAGGTCTGCACGGCTTCGTGGCCATAGGGGTCTTCCCCTTCGCCGGCAACGAGGCTATACGCTTCGTCGATGAACAGCACACCGTCGAGCGCTTCGTCGACACGGCGTTGAGTCTTGGGGGCCGTCTGTCCAGCGTACTCGGCCACGAGTCCTGACCGGTCGGTTTCAACCAGGTGGCCGCGCGACAACACTCCCAGTGCGCCCAAAATGCGCCCAACGAGACGCGCGACCGTGGTCTTGCCCGTGCCGGGGTTACCGCGAAAAACCATGTGCAGGCTGACGGGCGCTTGCGGCAGGCCGTGCCGTTGTCGCTCGTCCTGCACTTTCAGAAAATTAGCGAGTTCACGAATCTCTTGCTTGATTGTCGAGAGCCCTACGAGCCCTTCGAGTTCGGCCAGCATCTGCGAAAGTTCCTCGGCGCGGGCTGGGTCTGTCGACGCATGGTGCGACGACTGCGATTGGCCTGCCTGGCGCACCTGGTCGTGTGGCTTAGCCCAGGTCGTCGCATGTTCCTGGGCCGGCGCGCTGGCGACGACGGTTGCGTTCCCCCGCGAAGGAATCGGTGGAAGGTCGTCAGGACGGCTGGGTTCGACCTCGTCGAGCGGCAGGGGCACTTCCGCGTGACGGTCGAACTCGTCGGCGATGCGCCGCAGTTGAATCACCTCGTCATCCGCGACGTGACCATCGGCTTTGGTCACCAGATTGGCCAAGCGCACCACGACCCCACGGAGAACGGGCACCTGGGCGCGTAGCGAAGCGTGGCGCGCGAAGGGGCGCAGCAGCGACTGCCACGATATCTGATCGGACTTCGCCGCAACTTGCTCCATGGCCTGGGCCAGTTCGCGGCCCACCAATCGCTTGCGCCAAACGTGTTCGATCAGTTCCGCTGCCAGCTCGCGTTCGCCGTCGCTCCACACGCTATCGGCGCGCACCAAGTCGCAAAACACCTTGAGCGCTAGACCACGGTGCAGGTCTTCGAACAACTCGATGAAGTGGCGCGTGGGCTGGTCAGGCCCAGGCGGCGCGTCGAGCTGACAGGCTTCGGCCGCCCGGCGATATCCGCGTTCCAACTCGCGCAGTGTGGAGCGAAACAGTTTGACCAGGTCGCCGCGTTGTTGATCGCTCAGTTCATCGGCCATCTGGAACACGAACACCCTGCAGGGGGACCAAAGGATCAGTATCCGACGCTGACATCGTCGCGGGCAGAGCGCCGGGAAGTGTGTCTCGGTGCCGGTCCTTGTTTCGTGGTGACGCAACGACGGTGGAGGCAGGCACGGACATCTCGATCAATTGCTCGACCCGGGGTGAGCCAGCGAGCCGGCGGGCACCGTGTTTCCATGCCGCACTGCGATGTCGATTGTCGGTAGGTCCCGCGTGGTAATTTCTTGCCGTTTTGGATTCCCGGTAACGATCTCGCCGGCTGGCGGGGCGGGGCACACGCCCCCGACACGATCGTAACACTCGCAGGGGCAGGCGAAAACCGCGGCGCCGTGTCTCCGAGCCAGAGGTCCGTTCCGAGAGACAAAAAGATCGGTTTGCCTGGTGCTGGTGCAGCGTGTTACGATGTGTTCGCGGTCGGTCACCTGCTCGATTGGCGCACGGGTATCGCGACCTAGCCAGGCCGACGTGAGTCTGGCCAGTTTTACGGGAGAACGAAGCAATGCGACGTGCAACTCGAGCACTTGCCTGGTTGGTGTGCGTGGCGACCGCTGCTGTTGGTTGGCCGTGCTTGGCCGCAGAAAAAATGGAAGTCGACTTCCGCGAGAACGTCGAGTACGGCACCGGCGCCGGAGAAACGTTGTTTTTGCATTTGGCTGTTCCCAAGGGTTTGACCGAAGCAGCGCCTGGCCTGTTGCTAATTCATGGGGGCGGTTGGCAAGGTGGCGACAAGAACAGTTTCAAGAAGGTGTGCCAGGAGGCCGCGGCGGCAGGCTATGTCGCGGCCAGCGTGGGGTACCGTTTCGCGCCGAAACACCCATTCCCCGCCCAGGTAGAAGACTGCAAGTGCGCGGTGCGCTGGCTGCGCGCACACGCCGCAGAGTTGAATCTCGATCCATCGCGCATCGGCGCCGTCGGGGCCTCGGCGGGTGCGCACCTGGCCATGATGCTGGGAACGATGGATTCAAGCGACGGGCTCGAAGGCGCAGGCGGGTGGGCCGACCAGTCGAGCAAGGTGCAATGCGTGGTGAGCTATTTCGGCCCCACCAACCTGACGTATCTCGATCTGAGCCAGAACCCCTCGCGAAAGTACATCAGCGAGCCCATCGTACGCAGCATTCTGGAAAAGTTCGTGGGCGGCAAGGCCGAAGAGCATGCCACCGAATTGAAGCAAGCTTCGCCCATTACCTATGTGAACGCTGGCGATGCCCCCATGCTGTTGTTCCAAGGCACGATCGACCCCTTGGTACCCTATGACCAGGCCACACAAATGGCCAACGCGCTGACCGAGGCCAAGGTGCCCGGCCGTGTGGAGATCTTGCTGGGGCGGGGACACGGCTGGGGCGGCGAGGAGATGGAACGTACCCAGGAAGTTACGTTTACCTTCCTAGACGAAATCCTACGCCCGGCAGACGACAAATAGTTCGCCGAGTGCACGGCGAGCGAGGTAGCCGGTCGAGCGCGGGTCATCTGGCGGTCGGGCACCGCGTTGCTGGGAACATGGCAACGTGCGGCCCAGCCAGGGCGGCCTCGGTGCGCCGTTGCTATTGCTCGAAGGGGAGTTGCCGCGAGCCAGTTAGCATTTGGAGGCGGTCGCGCTGGGGGCTAAAGCGGCGGACTCGCACGAAGTCGACCACCGCTGAGAACACGCCCTGCCCCGGAACGACCAGCCGCGCATGGAGCGAGGCGGCCGACGATAACCCCGTGCTCCGTTCTGGGTCGAAGGCCTGGAACTCGAGTCGGAGCGGCAGGCCACGTAAGTTGAATTGATCTGGCGAGGCCTGGCGTGTCCAGTGGCCCCAATGGGGCAACAGCGCCTGCGGGTCTTGGTGCAAATAGCCCGGCATGAAGCCGATCAAATCGAAGGACACGGTTCCATTCGCGGCAATCGGTCGGCCGGCCGTGTCGAAGCATTCCAAGTAGACCAGCACTCCGTCCCACTCGGCATCAGCGTCCCAATTAGCTCCCTGGGCATCGATGCGGATTGAACTCACGCGCTCGGCCACGGCGCGCGGGGCGATGTCGGCCGGCACGGGTTCGTCGAGCGGGCGAAAGCCTGCATATTTGGCTGGCGGTTGGGCGCGGTGCGAGGTCGCGACGGGTGCTGCTGCCGTTACCGGCGGATTCGCTGCTAACCAGGCTAGGTAACCTCGATGGAAATCGGCGCCCGAGATGGTTGCCGTGCGGCTTTCGATGTGGTCGAGCTCACTCCATGCCGCTGACCGCCACAGGCTGATTCCTGTACGCTCTACGCGAAACCACAGGCGATTGTGGTCGGTCCGGGTGTCGAGCTGTGCCGCGAACGGGGGTTGTCCGACCAGGTGGACCGTGACCACTTCCTGGCCCCGCGCTTGCTGGGGCGCTACCACACCGACGATCCACCAGGCGGCCACCAACAGAACCAAGGCCACGAGTCGTTCCGAAGTCATGCGGTGTGGATCCCCGGGGTTTGGCTTGCACGGGTCAGGACGTCGTCACCCGGCCGCGGATGCCTGGTGTTCTGGGATGTCGATCGCAAACCATGTTCCCCTGACAGTTGAAAGGTGCGGGAAACGCTCGATGTCGTTGATATCACCCGAGTTGCCGCACAAGACACTTCCGCAAGGGCG
>CAYSXM010000534.1:0-3990 GCA_964434905.1 uncultured Pirellulales bacterium
GAGCGCAGGGGGTCTGATCCTGGAAGCGTGCGGTAAGTCCCACTTGCGGGAACGGTTTTTGAGAGACCGTGCTCGAACCCAGGGCGATCCATCGCCTTGGGTACAGCGGGAAGGGCCTTGCCGATTCGCCAATGTGCGATGACGCAAGCCAAATACCAGGGAGGGTTTGTCGCGATGCGCACCGGGCTATTGATTGGCTTGTTGGGGGTCTGCGTGGCAGTCGGTTCTGGCTGCATTTTGCCGGCCTATTCGGCCGACCCGCAACGCCGTACCCAGCAGTTGATCTACACCTCCGAAGACATGCGATTGCTGCTCGACGAATGGGAACGGCTATGGTTCCTCGACCAGCCGGGCCACACGTCGCCGTATCGCACGCACGGCGGAATCATCTAAGGTCGATCGGCAACCGCGCTGGGCACGGCCAGCAGTCGGTGCGAGCCCCCCAGGCGGTCAAGGCCGTCTGGCTGGGGCCACGCGCCGTCGATGTCGCACAGCCGTCCTCGGCTGGCATCCGGCGCGTGGACCAGGGCTTCGCTGCGGCGCTCTGCCATCTTCCAACTTGCTGGCAAAGGGTTCGTCCGCTCCGCCGCGCAGTGCGTTGCCCAAGGATCGAACGCCAGATACATTCAGCGCTGTTCTCCGGCGAGCCGCGTGCTGCGCCAGCGGAGTGTTTTTTCCACGGACCATGGCTCCCGGCGCTGGCGGCAGACACACGCTATGGAATTCGCCGTTCGATTGGGCCGGTTGCAGTTACCCAATCCCATCATGACGGCGTCGGGCACGTTTGGTTACGCCCGGGAAATGGCCGGGTTGGTCGACCTGGAACGGTTGGGAGCCATCGTTCCCAAGACGATCACCAGCCAACCACGTCAGGGCAATCGCCCGTGGCGCACCGTGGAGACCGCGAGCGGGTTGTTGAACTCGATTGGCTTGGACAACGACGGCATCGAGGCGTTCTTGTCTGGCCATCTGCCCTACCTGAGGTCGCTGGGCGTACCCATTGTGGTGAGCATCGCCGGGTACGATCAAGAAGATTTCGTGCGACTTGCGGCGCGGCTAGATGGTCAGCCCGGCGTCGCCGCGGTCGAGTTGAACGTTTCTTGCCCGAACGTGAGCCATGGCGTCGACCTGGGGGCAGATCCCACGAAATGCCATGGCGTGGTGGCCGGCGTGCGTGCCGCTTGCGGGCTGCCGGTATTGGCCAAGCTAACCCCCAACGTAGCGCGCATCGATCTGGTCGCGCGCGCCGCAGCCGATGGCGGAGCCGATGCACTGACGGTGATCAACACGTGCCAGGGCCTGGCCGTGGATTGGCGTCGCCGGCGCCCGCTGCTGGGCAACGTGGTGGGGGGCCTGAGCGGCCCGGCCATCAAACCGATTGCGCTACGCTGCGTGTATCAGGTATCGCGGGCCGTATCGATCCCGGTGGTGGGCGTGGGGGGCATCGCCACGATCGACGATGCGATGGAGTTTTTCGTGGCTGGTGCTTCGGCGGTGCAGATTGGTACGGCCAGTTTTTACGATCCGCGGGCCACACTCAAGATACTCGACGCATTGGGCCCTGCCTTGGCGGAACTGGGCGCCACGGCGTGGTCCGACGTGGTGGGTAGCCTGCGCGACCAAGCCAATTTGGAACAGGCGGAGTAACCATGCGCGTGCTGTCAGGCATTCAACCCACGGGGCGATTTCACTGGGGAAACTATTTCGGCGCGATCCGACAGTACATCGATTTGCAACACGATCACGAGGCGTATTATTTTATCGCCAATCTGCACGCATTGACCACCGTGCGTGATCGCGAGCGCCTGGAAAACCTGACCATGGACGCCGCGCTCGACCTGCTGGCCCTGGGTGTCGACCCGCAACGTGCCACGCTGTTCCTACAATCTGATGTGCCACAGATTAGCGAGCTATGCTGGCTGCTGATGACCGGCACGCCGTTGGGTCTCTTGGAGCGTTGCCATGCGTTCAAGGATAAGAAGGCACGCGGACTGACCGCCGACGCGGGACTGTTCACCTATCCGGTGTTGATGGCAGCCGACATTTTGGGGTACGACGCGCAACTGGTACCGGTGGGCGAGGACCAAGTGCAGCACATCGAGGTTTGTCGCGATCTGGCCCAAAGCTTCAACCACCATTTTGGCCAGACCTTTGTGATGCCCCTGGCCAAGTTGATGCCTGCTGCGGCCAAGGTACCTGGTACCGATGGCGAAAAGATGTCGAAAAGCTACAACAACACGCTCGAGTTGTTCGAAGATATGCCGGCACAGCGCAAGAAAATCATGCGTATCAAAACCGATTCTCGCCCCATGGAAGCGCCCAAGGACCCCACGGGCGACCATCTTTTCGAGTTGTTTACGTTGGTCGCGACGGCCGACGAGTTGACCGCCATGGAGGCCTTGTACCGGCGTGGAGGCTTCGGCTATGGCGAGGTCAAGAAGGCACTGGCCGAAGCCGCCGAGCGTTTTTTTGCCGAACCCCGCGCGCGGCGTGCGGAACTGGCCGCGTCGCCGGAAAAAGTACGGGAAATTCTTGCCGAGGGGGCCGCGCGCGCGCGTCGCCAGGCGTCGGCCGTGTTGTCGCGCGCGAAGAGCGCCTGTGGGCTCACCGCCTAACGCGCTCGACGGGTTGGCAAAGTGTCTGCTACGATGCCCCGCATGAGTGGCCCGGTGCCAGAAAAACAGTTTGAGTGCTTGCGGCCAGCGCCGCTGGACTGGGTGCAATTCGGCTTCTGGTTGCCCCCCTGCTTGATTCATGCCGTGGCGCTGGCTTGGGTGGCCGTGTTAGCCGAACGGCACATTGCACCCTGGCTATTGTTCCCGACGTTTCTCGGTTTCGTGATCGGCGCTTTCTGCGTCATTTTGGTTCGTTTTTTTCAGTTGGGCCACCGGCCCGCGGCGTGGTGGGGGGTCATCTTGTCGTCCCTGGTGTTAATCGGCGGACAGCACCACTTTCATTTTCGCGTTCGCCAGCAAGAAGATGCCGCGAGGTGGAACGCTGATCGAGAATTGCGGGGACGGGTCGAGGTAGTCTTTCCGCAGGAAGTCGCCAAGCGCTTTCCACCACCTCCCCGACACCTGGGCAACTATCTGCGAGATGAAGCCCGCCGCGGTCGGCCGTTGATGCGCGGGCTCGTGGCACATGGTTGGCAAGTTTGGCTCTCATGGCTGGTCGACGCCGGCCTGGTGCTGGCCGGGGCCTGGCTCGGGGCGCGACCGTTGTTGTCTCGCCCCTATTGCCGCGACTGCGCTAGTTGGTACCGCACCACACGTGCCGGACGCTTGGGCGAGGCGAGGCTGGCCGAGTTATCCCAGCTCGTCAGGGTGGCCATTCCGGCGCCCAGCGGGCCGGGGCACTATCGCCAGCGAAACTGCCGCAGTGGCTGTGGACCCGCACAATTGACCATTAGCTGGCACGGTGCCAAGGCCGCTCCAGTGGCCGTACGGCCCGGGCGTTCGGTAACCTGGGTCGAGGCACAAGAACGTCGTGCCGTGGGCGAATTGCTCGACGCCTGGCAGCCAGAGCGCAGCGAGTCGTTGGCCGATAAACTGCCTTCGCAACGTGGTGCCCCATGAGTCAGGTGCTGGGCTTGGGTAGCGACATTGTCGAATGCCTGCGCATTGCTCAAATGATCGAACGACACGGCGAACTGTTTCTCAACCGGGTATATTCGCCGCGAGAAATCCGCTTCTGTTCCGCCCGCCGCCATGCCACGCAACATTTCGCGGCACGGTGGGCCGGCAAGGAAGCACTGCTCAAAATGCTGGGCACGCCCTGGCGCAGGGGAATCCGCTGGCGCGACTTGGAAATCTTGAACGACGCGCGAGGGCAACCGGTGGTTACGCTGCACGGCGGCGCAGAACAGGTGGCGCGTGAATTGGGTGTCGAGCGAGTTGTACTATCGCTAGCCCACTGCCGCAGCCATGCCTCGGCGCAAGCATTAGCACTGGGCTCCGCCCCTCCGGACCGCTCCGCCTAGGCGCTGAACCA
>CAYSXM010000535.1:0-3988 GCA_964434905.1 uncultured Pirellulales bacterium
GCCGGGCCGGCGCACCGCGTGAGCACGGGGCGAGGACGGACGACGTGCAGCTATTTCCACCCTGACGGGAAATCCATTCTGTACGCATCGAGCCACTTGGACCCACACCTCGACCAGACAGAGGCCGCCGAGCGAGCACAACAACAGGCCGACAAGGCACAGGGCAAACGCCGCCGGTACGAATGGGCCTTCGATCCAAACACCGAAATTTTTCGCGCCGCGCTCGATGGATCAGGGCTGGAACGCTTGACCGACTCACCGGGATACGACGCCGAAGGTTCCTATTCGGCGGATGGGCAGTGGATCGTGTTTTGTAGCGATCGCGATGGCGACCCCGATCTGTATATCATGCGCGCCGATGGCAGCGAGGTGCGACAACTGACCAACGCGCCAGGCTACGACGGGGGACCGTTCTTTTCGCCCGACGGTCAGTGGGTCGTTTTTCGCAGCGATCGGAAGCAAAAAGAATTCCTGCAGATTCACGTCATCGGCATCGACGGACAGCACGATACGGCGCTGACCGACAATGTGGGTGTGAACTGGGCACCCTATTGGCACCCCACCGCGCCCGTGCTGATATGGACTGGTGCCGATCACTCGGTGCCCGACGTGCGGCCTAACTACGACCTGTGGCTGATGCGGTACGAAGGTTCGAACGAGGGGATTCGGCCGGGTCCGATCGAGCGAGTGACCGATCACCCGACGGCGGACGTGCTGCCGGTGTTTTCACCTGACGGCCAGCAGTTACTGTGGACCAGCAATCGAGGTCCAGACGCCAGCAGCCAGTTGTGGCACGCTCGCTGGCTGGGGCCGACCGAATAGCCGAGCAGCGCGGCCCGCGCGCGCCGGCTGGCCAGGCAGTGAAGCATAGCAACATGCCGTCGTGGCATGTTTCAACCTCGCCAGGTGCGGAGATCTACTGCGCACGGCTCGCGGAATAACGACATAGGTCGCGATTCTGTCATCGCATCCAGGCGACGTCGCAGGCGCGTCGAATAAATCAAAGGGCTGCTACTCCTCTGCCAGGACTTCCAACTGCAGGCGGCCGAGCACGCGGGCCACGGGCAGCAGGCTGGTATATGCGGCGGGGCCTGCCAGGCTACTGTCGGCCAGTTTCAAGTGGGTGGCACTCACGCCGCCGCGCGCCGTCGTGGCGTCCAGCGGTATCCAACGCCCGTCAAGATACAACTCGTTCCACATGTGATAGCCAAAGCCTTGGGCCGACGGCACGTAGACCAGGCCGATGGCCACCCGTGCGGCAATGCCCCGCGCGCGGGCCAAGGCCGCCAACAGAACGGCGTGCTCGGTGCAATCGCCCTCGCGAGTTCGGGCGACTTCGGCCGCGGTGGCAAACGCTTGGCTGAAGTTCTTGCTGGTGATGCTGTCGTGGACGAATTGCTCGAGCTGCAATGCCACCTGCAGGGGATCAGTCTGATTGCCCGCGGCGCGCGTGGCCAATTCGACGATGTGGGGGTCGTCGCTTTGAATCATCGTGTTGGGGCCGAGCAAGTCTTCGCTGGGCGGAGAATCTTTCGCGTTCGATGGAGTCCGGGCGTCGACTGCTCGGACTACGAGTTCGACCGTTCCATCAGCGGTTCTTGAAACCTGCTGGTTGCCGCCGGCGACAAACACGTTCTGGGCTTCGCCCTCGGTAAGCCGTACTCGATAGCGAACTTGGCGCGCGGTGCCGGGTTGGCTCAAGGGTCGGTCCAGGCGGACGACGGAATCTTGCCCCAAATCGAGCGCTGCCAAACCGCGCTCGTCGAGCGCCTGCGACTTGGTCACCCGATAGGTATCTTGGGACAAGGCATCGGAATAAGTACGAAGGATTTCACCCTTTCGGTCGGTCCACAGCGTGGTCGCTAGCGACGCTCCGCCGGGCAACTGCGCGGTGCTTTGAATGCGCAGCAAATCGAAGGTGCCGCTGAGCAGCTTGGTGGGCTCAAAGCGTTCGGCCTGCATCTCGAACGTGGCTACCACGTTCATCGGCGGGAGCAACGCCCGATAGGTACGCCGCTCGCCGGGTTGCATCGGTTGCCGCAACAGCGTCAGGTCGCCGGCAAAGAGCCCCCCCAGATCGTCGGACCAGGGCAATTCGGCTCGACTGGTATTGCCGGCCGACGTGGTGGTGACGTGCATGGTCGGGCCGTCGCGGTGCGCTTCGACCACAATCGGAGCGGGCCCCAGGTTCATCTTGCTTTCAAATGACCGCAGGTTACCGGTGGTCGACTCGATGCTCGACAGCCGCAGTTCTTCTTCGCTGGTTTGGCCGAATCGCTTGAGCCGAAGGTGATATACCAGCTCGACGCGTACCCACCGCGCGCCGTCTTCCTCGAATGGGGTCACGGTGGTTTGCCCGTAACCCACTTTGGCACCCTGCACGAAAAACACGTCCCAGGTTTCTCGCGGCCCCTGGCCATCGACCCCGGGAATGTGGCGCACGGGTTCGGGGGGCGGGTCGGCTTGCGCCATCGTGTGGGCGAGCAGCGCACAAGCCACCCAAGTCGCCACGACGCCATAGTTTGCCGCGCCGGTCGGGGTCGTGCAGCCCATCCCTGGTCTCGTCGCGTGGAAGAATCGCATCTTGCGAAACCCTTTCCTGCTGGCCTCCGTAGGAGAGCCTTAGTATACCAAACCAGGGGGACGAACTTAGCCACGTTGGGAACGAAGCCGGGGGGAACTGCAAAGTGAACTGCGAGGGGGTCCCGACCCCGACTTTGCAGATCTCTTGTGCCCATAACAGCCTAGTTTGTCCAGCTCGATGATGTCTTGGAGTAGCCAAGTTTTCCGGAGGAAGTAGGGAAGCGAAGGCAAATCAAGGGCGAAGATCGCCCGAGCCGTGGTACACGTTGCGGGCCAGCGGGCTTCGCCAACGCGTTGTGCCCGGCAGATAGGGAAAGGGAATTCCTCGGGGGCGCGATGGGGCCCTCGGCGAGTTCCCTTTTTTCGTGGGGTACCGGGGCCAGGAAATTGGAGTGGATCGCGGTGGGTAACAGGCTTGTTCGCTGTAAGTCCTGCCACGTACCAACTCGGGGTCGTGTTGGGGGAGGGAAACCGCCCTAGCGACCAGCCAGTGGGGCCTGGGTGAGTGCTAGACTTGCGGTACCCCGTGGGGAACTAGGGGGTTCTCGTGCGCCCGATCTGAATTCGGGCGGTTGGCGCACCGGGCAGTACGGTTTGTGCGGTTTGTAGTGGGGCGAACGGTAGAGGTCCACGATCGATTTTCGTGCCACGAATTGGCCAACTTCCCGAGTGACGTACCGTTGGGTAACTGGGGCTAGTCGGCCTTCCGTGGCAGCGCGGCCAGACGTGGGTAGGGACTTCGGAACAAGAGGGTGAATTTTCGATGGGCTTCTTGAAGCGATTGTTCCGCAACGTGTTTCGCGATGGTACGCCAACGCACGGCACCAGCAGCTTTGAACACCTGTCGGAAGAGGATTTGCAGGCACACCTGGGGGTGGCACGCTATGGCGCGTTCGTGCTGACCGACGCCGTTCGCCCGTCGTACGACTTGCAGGTGGTACCCGCCCAGGGCTACCGCCACGACGTCTATCGAGATGCCGAGAGCAAGTCGACCGTGCCGGTTTTGATGGCTTCGGCCACCAAGGAAGAGCTGTTCGAGGTGTTCATGGAAATGCTCGACCCGCTGGGGTCGGTGGTGGATGTGGTGCTGGAAACCAGCCACAACCGCCAGAACCGGGGGCACGTGGACCTGTACCGCGAACACATCGACATGCCGGTGCTCAAAAGCATTCTGTGGGATTACGAGGAACTGCTGCTCAACGACGGTTGCACCGGCATTGCCGTGTTGAATCCGGGCATTCCCCAAGAAGTGCAATTCGACGAGCACAAGCTGCTGATTATCTACGGCCAAGAACTACATGAGTTCGAGCGGGCCCTGGACGAACGCGGCGTGCGCTGCCAGGACGACATGAAGTTCATCACCGAGGCAGAGCACGTGCATTCGTCGAGCGACCATTTCGCCCAG
>CAYSXM010000536.1:0-3983 GCA_964434905.1 uncultured Pirellulales bacterium
TCTGTGACCGGTTGCGTCTGGCGCCCCAGGTGAATTTGCTGTGGCGCGCCGATCTGCAGCGCGGCCGCCGCGCACTCGACGCCGATTGGCAAGAGCGCATCGAACGCGAAACGGCCGACACCCTGGCCGCGCTCGACGCACAGCGGCTGCGCGATCCCCACGCCGCCTGGATCCGCACCCTGACTTCCACCGATTCGGTTTCGCCCCGCTGGTGGTGCTTTTCCCATCAGACCGGTGCCGGCACCATGCGGTCCAAACCCGAAGCCGGTGCCACGGTGCGCGTCGATATCGATCGCGCGGGCGACCGTTCCGACGTACAACTGGTGTTTGCGCCGCTGGCAATCGCGGCGCACCAGCGCGCCACTGTTTCCTGCTGGGTGCGCGCCGACGAACCGCGCACGCTGGGCTGGTGCGTGGGCTTGGCGCACCCCCCCTGGACCCCGTTGGGCGGTTACCACGAAACCGAAATCGGCCCCGCGTGGCGGCAACTGCGCCAGGAAGTCGCGCTCGAAGTCGACGAACCAGATGCCCGGGTACTGTTTGACCTGGGTGCCCACACAGCGGCGATCGAGGCCAGCGAGGTGGAAGTTTTGCTGGGCCAGGCCCGGGTCCACCGGCTCGACACGCGCGACGGCGCGGCGGCCGAAGTCGAATTCGACCCCGAGTTTCATGACGCCGTGGCCGTGCGCGTCGACGAACTATCCCCCCAGCACGACCCCACCACCGTGCAGTTGACCACCGACCTGTTGCCGTTGGTTGAAGGAATTCAATATACAGTGATGCTTTGTGCCCGGGCCACGGCCCCCCGCGCCATGGCCGTGTTGCTTTCGCAAAACGAAGCGCCCTGGCAGCGGATGAGTCCCTATCAGGTGGTCCAACTCGATTCGATTTGGCAGCCGTTTCGCTACGATTTCGCCGCCACGATGAGCGGGCCGGCCCGGCTGCTGTTCGACTTGGGCGGCGACGCGCACCGGGTGCAACTGCGCAACGTGGCGATCTTTGAGCGGCGCGTCGATCGCGACGAATTGTTCGTCAATCGTGGCAGCCGCGCACGGATCGACTTGTCGCACGACGAACCCGACGAAATGACCGTCCGGCTGTTGCACCTGTCCGATACCGAGCCCGACACAGTACAGCTCGCACGCCGGACGATGCCGCTGGTGGCCGGTCAGCGGTACGCGATTGATTTTCGTTCCCGGGCGCAAAACCAGCGATCGCTCGGTTTCGGCGCCGCGCAGGCCAATTCGCCCTGGGCAAACCTGGGGCTCTATCGGAACGTGGAACTGACACCGCAATGGCAGCGCTGGCACTTCGAGTTCCTGGCCACGCACGACAGCGAGGAATCGGCCGTGCGGTTCGACCTGGGGGGCCAAGCCACGCACGTCGATTTGGCCGATATCCGCCTGACCGCTGCGCCCCCTTGTCTGGCGGTTGAAGATTGCAGCCAGTTGCGGCGGGTGGTCGAGGCCTTGTCCAACCAGTTCGCCGCGCAGCTCTGGGAAGGCATCTGAAACCCACGCCGGGAGAGACTCGATGGTTCCCTTTGCGCGCCGAACTGTGTGCCTTGTGGCTGTACTGCTCGGCGGAGGCAACTACCTGGCCACCGCCCACGCCGACACCCCTCCCAACATTCTCTGGCTGGTGGCCGAGGATTTTGGCCCCCACCTGGGCTGCTATGGCACCGCGGCCGCGCACACTCCACGGCTCGATGCCCTGGCCCGGTCGGGCGTGCGCTACGCCGGGTGTTTCACCACGGCGCCGGTCTGTTCGCCGAGTCGTTCGGCCTTCATGACCGGCATGTATCAGACCACAATCGGGGCGCACCACCACCGTTCGCATCGCGACGACGGCTTCCCGCTGCCAGCCGGCGTGCGGTTGGTGACCCAGTGGTTTCACGACCTGGAATACTTCACGCTGAATCTGCGCGAATTACCCGCGGCCTGGGGCTTCCGCGGCACGGGTAAGACCGACTGGAACTTTCATCTGGCCACGCGACCATTCGATTCCGACCGCTGGAGCGACCTGGTCGCGCACCAGCCGTTTTTCGCGCAACTGAACTTCCAGGAAACACATCGCCCATTCCACGCGCCCCAGATGACCGACCCCGCCGCAGTCGAGATTCCCCCCTACTATCCCGAACATCCCGTCGTGCGCCGCGATTGGGCGCAGTACCTCGACGCAGCCGCCGCGCTCGATGCCAAGGTAGGGCGCGTGCTCGATCAGTTGGCCGCCGACCGGCTCGATCGACACACCGTGGTGATTTTTACCGCCGACAACGGCCAGGCGCACGTGCGCGGTAAACAATTCTGTTACGACTCGGGCCTGCACGTGCCGCTATTGATTCATTGGCCCGCCGGTCTCGCGCCGCCCCCCGGCTGGCAGCCTGGCAGCGTCGAGCGGCGTTTGGTGTCGGCCATCGACCTGGCACCCACGCTGGTTTGTCTGGCCGGGGGCGCGAAGCCGCCGGGCATCGAAGGCCAGGTGTTTTTGGGCCCTGCGGCCGACCCCCCGCGGCGCTATGTGTTCGGCGCGCGCGATCGCTGTGATGAGACCACGTTTCGCTTCCGCACGGTGCGCGACCAGCGTTTTCGGCTGATTCACAATTTCACACCCGACCGACCATTCCTCCAAGCCAACCAATACAAGGCCCGCAGTTACCCGCTGTGGAATTTGCTGCCGCAACTGCACGCACAGGGGTTGCTCACGCCCGAGCAAGCGGTGCTCTGCGCGCCGCACATGCCGGAAGAGGAGCTGTACGACCTCCAGACCGATCCGCATGAAACGCGGAACCTGGTCGGCCAGGCGGAACACCAGGCCACGCTCGATCGGCTGCGGCAGGCGCTCGACGAGTGGATCGAATCGACGCACGACCAGGGGCGCTTGCCCGAGCCCGAACAAGTGGCCGCCCAGCGCGGCACCACCCATGCGGAAACGCCCCCCAACCGCGGCTATTCGCTCGACGACGTACCCGGCTTCGGCCCGGTTCCCTGAGCCGTGGCGGTGTGCTCGCGCCACAGCCAGCGCAGCGAATCGG
The DNA here is from genome assembly GCA_964434905.1 of uncultured Pirellulales bacterium. Lineage (GTDB taxonomy): Bacteria > Planctomycetota > Planctomycetia > Pirellulales > CAYNRE01 > CAYSXM01. Next base: position 3,035 of record CAYSXM010000536.1, read on the forward strand.
GCAGCAGCGCGCCGCCATGTTTGCCGTTGTGCGCGCCGTCGCCATACTCGAAGCGAAAGTCATACTTGGCATAGGCCAGTGCCGCGGCCATTTCCTGGTTCGCCAAGGGCCAGTTGCCATGCGCGTTGTCCAGATCGTGCGCGCCATCTTGCAAGAACACGCGCACCGGCTTGGGGGGCGTTTTGCGAATCAGCGATGGGTACACATGCCCGCCGCGAATGTTCACAAAGCTACCCACGTGGCTCAACACCTTGCCGAACGAATCGGGGCGCTGCCAGGCCACGGTCCACGCGCAAATGCCGCCCGAACTGATTCCCCCAATCGCGCGATCCTCGGGCCGGGTGCTCAGCCGAACCCCGCCACGCTCGACCTCGGGCAATATCTCTTCCAACAAGAACCGTGCGTATTGATCGCTCAACGAATCGTACTCGAAGCTGCGGTTCGAAACCGGCTTGGCCCCCGCCTCGGCCGCAGGTACCTCGCCCGGGTTGATAAACACCGCCACGATGGGCGGCAACTCTCCCCGCGCGATCAGATTGTCGAGCACCACGGGCACGCGAAAATCGCGCTCGCGATCGACATACCATTTGCCGTCTTGAAACACCAAGAGCGCCGCGGGCTGATCGGCAGGCAGGTGCGCCGGGCGATACACCCAGAATTCGCGCACGGTGCCGGGAAAAATCTGGCTGGTCCAGGTGTGCGCCGTGACCATGCCTTGCTCGACACCAGGTTGCGGCGACGAGTCGGGCCCCAGCGGATAATCATCGGCCGCGCGTGCGCGGCTACCTGCCGTCAGAAGCCCGGCACCTGCCGTCAGAAGCGCGGTGCCCGTCGTCAACGGCAGCGCCCACGGTGCCAACAGCAATGTACACTGCGCTAGCAGCAATGCACACTGCGCTAAGTAGACCCGCAGAAATATCTAGGCGGCTTTTCGTCGAACGGCTTTGGT
>CAYSXM010000537.1:0-3968 GCA_964434905.1 uncultured Pirellulales bacterium
TGGCGGGCAGTTTGGCAGCGGCCTCGATTGGCAGCACGCTGAATCAGGCGGAAGGAGAGGCCGGTCAATTCGTGCTCGAGTCGTTGCACGAGAAGCGAGTTGCCTGGGACTATTTCCGCGACGACTTTCTGGAACTTGGCTTCGAGGCAGCGTTACGAATTGTTCCGGGCGCGTTCGTTGGTCTGGCGATGCTTGGCGGCGCTGGCCGGCGGAACTTCACACCGGCAACCCTGGGCATTGCGTCGTGGGTGACCAACTGGTTCGATCCGCGCAGATTCCGCGCGTTTGGTTCAAAGAGTGCGGTAAACGAAGCGTTCCGCCAGCGGTTTGGCGACTATGTGAGTTCTGGCTACGTGGTCCATGAAATTGTGGAGCAAAGTCAGCGGAATATCACTCGAAACGGATTCGTTCCGGAACAGATCTACAACACATACAACGCCATTCTGGTGCCCAAAGAAATTAATGATGCACTGAATGCGGCCTACTCGTCGTCCACGCGAGTGCGCGGAGTGACTCTGCGTGATGTTGTCACGCAGGAGACGTGGGAGGGGCAGTTCTCCTTTGGCCTAGATCAGATCGACCGCGTCGCACGGCAATTAGGAATTGATGACATATGGACCAAAGTAAAGTGGCTCGATTGATTGATGAATATGTGCAAGCGGCGCAGGTTGCCGAGAGCATGCGTCTGAAGAGCGTGAAGAAGGGAAATCGTGCCGTTGCCAAAATGCACTCGATCGCCGACGCATTGGGCGCGCATGCGCAGGGTGGCTGCAGTCAGTTTGATTCACTGCTGAGTCATCCAGACCCGGTTGTGCGATACAGCGCTGCGGCGGAACTGCTGCTGGAACGTCCAATTGTGGCATATCCCGTTCTGAAGAAATTGAGCGAACTTACCGATCGCAGCCTACTCCAGTCTATGGCGGAACTAATGATCCGTGCATTCGAAGCTGGTCGGCTGCCAGTGAACTCGCCACATCCGTCCGATGACGGCGGCGGCAAGTGACTATCGCGCCGGCCGCGTGACGCGTTTCGAGTACGTCGAGTTGGGGCGGTTGGGGCGCCTGGCGGCGGCCGACACCGACACCGACGGCGACGCTGACACGCGGCTGGTGTTTGGCTACGATGAGCAGGGGTTGCGGGTCGAGCGCACCGAGCAGGTGCTGGACGCCGCGGCGCCGGTGCTGGGCCAGTTGATGGCGGTCGGCGCGGTTACAGGCTCTTTGACAACTCGCGGTTTGCTCGACACGTCGCTTGGCAATGCGGAAGCAGTCGCGGAATACATTGCGGGCGAGAGTGGTGCGACAGCAGTCAGGTCGCGATTTGTATTTGGACACCAGCTTGTCGCCGCGGCGAGACAAGACTCAGGTGCCTCGCCGGGGGCGGTCGGGCGCGGACCGCGTAGAGGGGGAGGTCAGGTGGCCGGTGTAGTCGGCAGGGCGTCGGGCGGGGTCTCGCGCCGATCGACGAACAGCGCGTGGGCCATCAACATCAGCGCGCCGCAGACCAGCAGGCTGTCGGCAACGTTGAAGACGGGCCAATCGAGCACGCCAGGAATTTGAAAATGGATCCAGTCGCGTACAGCATGCACGCGCTCGCCCAACCTGGCGGGTGGATAGTTCCAGGCCAGTGCCGGCCAGCCCAGGCGATCGTACAAGTTGCCCAGCATGCCGCCGGAGACCGAGCCCAGCGCGACGGTGAGCCACCAATCGCGGGCCGCACCCTGGTAGAACAGCCAATACAGAATAAAGATCGCCGCCACCAGGGCGGCCGCCACAAACCAGGGGACGCGCCCTTGGCCCATGCCAAACAAGGCGCCCTCGTTGAGGTGAGTTTCGAGCGTCAGCACACCCTGCCAGAGGTCGATACGGCCCCCCTCGCCTGGCATGCCCAGCCGGCCGAACATCCAAGATTTGGTCGCCAGGTCGATTGCCAGGCCACCGCTGGCCAGCGTGCCAAACACCAGGTGCCGGCTGACAGGTACGGGGCGGCTCGCCGACGAAGCGCTAGTGACGTTCCATTTGCTGTGCGCAACGGATGCAATAAGGCGTGTAGGGAATGGCATTGAGCCGTGCCTTGCTGATAACCGCTCCGCACTCTTCGCATTGGCCATAGGTTCCCTCCTCGATCCGTTCCAGCGAAGATTCGATGGCCTCGAGGGTTCCTTCCTCGGTTTCCATCAAACTGAGAGTGAATTCCTGCTCGAAATTGTCGGTGCCAATATCCGCCATGTGAATTGGCATGCTCGACAAGTCGCCACTGGCCTCCATCCGGTTTTTCTTCAGGGCCCCGTCGGCCATCTGGTTCACATCGCCCCGCAAACGGGCCCTGAGCGCCACCAGTTGCAGCTTGTAGGCTTTTGCTTCAGCCTTCTTCATAACCCGTTCTCCGGCAACACCTTTGTTCCGAGGAACCCCCGGTAAGAGGTTCCGAGACCCGTTATTCTAGATGGGGCCTGGAAAGGTGTCAAACTGCGCACTTTGACAACGCGCGCCGATTCGAGAATTCCCGCAGGGCGTGCCGCTAAGGCATAGAAATCTGCGACGCGGACACGTTTGTTCCCGGCCGTGGGGCGTTTTCCAGGGGGGCCCCGCCGGCGGCCGGGCTCGAGGCTACCGAGTAATGGTTGGCGGGTTGGTCACGGTGCGAGCAGGCTCGGCGGCCGGTGCGCCGTTCGACAACGTGGTGGCGGTCGCGGCCACTGGGCTAGCTGGCGCCGCGGGCGAGGCCGTCAACCACTGGGGATTGGCCGCGGTTTGCAGGGCCGCAATGCGGGCCTGCAACTCGGGCTGAACACGGTTGTACCACAGCGAGCGCTGATAGTCTGCCAGGGCTTGGCCGTAGTTGCCCAATTGCTCGTGAATGCGACCCAAGGCCGCCAACGCCTGAGCGTTGTAGGGATCGATATTCACTGCCTGAATCAGATGTTCCTTGGCCGCCTCTTTGTTGCCGAACTCCTCGAACAGGCGAGCCAATTCGAGGCGCGCCTGCGGATCGAGCGGTGTCCGTTCGACCCAGCCTTCGAGCAACCGAAAGGCATCTTGCGAGCGCTGGTCGTCGGTCAGAAGCACGGCCAATCCGCGATAGGCGTCGCGATGTGCAGGGTCGCGATCCAGGGCCTGGTTATAGTAGCTTTCGGCTTGTTTCAGCCAGTCTGGCTGGCCCTGCAACTTGCCCAGACGATGGAACGTGGCAGCCAGGTTGTAATAGGCGTCGGAGTTTTCTGGATCGCTGTACAACGCCTTCTGAAACGTTTCGAGCGCCCCCTGAAAGTCGCCTTGGGTGTATTGACGTACGCCTTCGGCGTTACGCCCCTGAGAGACCACGCCACAGCCGACCAATGACCACAACAGAGCCACGGCCCAGCCGCCGACCAGCAGCCGCGCCGAGCCAGGGTGGGGTGGTCGAAGTGCAACCAAACTGCTGTGGAACACGACAAGACTCCTTACCACCCCAGGCCTTTTCGCAGGGCACGTGGCGGCAATCGCCGAAACCCCGCAGACGCTTTCTGGCGGCGGGAAAGTACCGCCAGCAGGCCAGGCCAACAAGGTCAATTTACGTACCCCTGGAGCTTGGGGCGCTGTGCAAAGAATTGGCGAAACGTGGGCTAGACAGACCGAGCTAGTGGCCGCCAGGCGACCGCGGCGAACGGTGCAAGTCGCCAGCCAGGATGCAGCGGTAGGGGCCGCCGGGTCGATACTGTTGTGCCTGAGCCCGAATTATTCATGAGCCTTCTGCTGCGGAACCGAATGTGTCGCGTCTGCTGCGTCAAACCGCAATCGCCCCTGACTTACGTATTCGCCAATACGTCCCAGAGCACTGGCAAAGCCAGTGGCACCCGATCACGGTATTCCTGGCAGCCATACCACCTTCGATTCCTCGCGACGAAGTTCATGAATAATCCGGGCCTGCGCACGTGCCGGATTTGCCGGCCGGGTTGGAACAGGGTGACTTCGAATACCCCCAACTGC
>CAYSXM010000538.1:0-3963 GCA_964434905.1 uncultured Pirellulales bacterium
GGGGAAAACGCTGGTCCCTGGTAGGCCTCAGCGAATAATGGCCGTGTCACAGGCGTCAGGCTGCGGGGGCGGTCTGATCCTCTTTTCGCAAGGCGGATTTTCACCTAACCGTGGTTTTCCGGTAACGCTCGGGTGGGCCGTCTGTCGGCGTGCCGCGCAGGCTGCTCCGCTGGAACCAGCGGCGCCGGGGGACGGCGGTTCCGTCGAGGCGCGCCGTAGGCCGACGACCGATCCGAACGGCAAGTTGAGCCGGGGGACCGTGTGCCGGGGCGGCGAATTCATTGGTCTGACTTCTGGCGATTCGAGTTCCGGCGGTCGAAATTCCTTGAGACTTGTTTTGGCAGGTGGTAACCGCGCATGGGCACGATTCTGATCGACAAACTGTTGCACACCGTAGTGCATCAGAAGGCGAGCGATCTGCACATTTCGGTGGGGCAGCCGCCGGTAATTCGTCTCGACGGCCACCTGCGCAAGCTGGAAACCAAGACGCTGGAATCCGAAGACACCGTGGCCTTGATGAAGAGCATCACGCCCGAACGGTGCCAGCAAGAGTTGCAGGAGGTGGGCGGGACCGACTTCGGTTTCGCGTTTGGCGACGCGGCCCGGTTTCGCGTGGCCGTATTCAAGCAAAAGGGGAGCGTGGGGATGGTGCTCCGGCGCATTCCCAACGAGTTCCTGACGTTCGAGCAGTTGGGCCTGCCGCCGGTTTGCTCCGACCTGATCATGCGACCCCGCGGCTTGTTCCTGGTGACGGGGCCGACGGGTTCGGGCAAGAGCACCAGCCTGGCCAGCATGATCAATTACATTAACGACACGATCGATCATCACATCATTACGATCGAAGACCCGATCGAGTTCTATCACAAGCACAAGAAGTCGACCGTCAACCAGCGCGAGATCGGGGTCGACGTGCCGAGTTTCCCCGAAGCGATTCGCCGCGCGCTGCGCATGGATCCCGACGTGATTCTGGTGGGTGAAATGCGCGATTTGGCCACGATCGAGGCTGCCATCACTGCGGCCGAGACGGGCCACGTGGTGTTTGGCACGCTGCACACCACGGGGGCCGAGGGAACCGTCAACCGCATTATCGACGTGTTTCCCACCACCCAGCAGGAACAGATTCGCGTGCAATTGTCGACCGCCATTATCGGCGTGTTGTCCCAGGCGCTGCTACCGCGTATCGGCGGAGGCCGCGTGGCCTCTTACGAAATGCTGGTCGTCACGCCGGCCATCGCCAACCTGATTCGAGAAAACAAGACCTTCCGGATTACCTCGGCCATTCAGACCGGGGCCAAGTACGGCATGCAACTGCTGGATGATGCACTGTTCAGCCTATGGAAACGTGGGATCGTGGCCGAGAACGACATCTTGATGAAGGCCAACAAAGTCGACGAATTGCGGATGCGCATCGCTCGAGCGAAGAAAGGCCTGTTCGACGAAGAGGTAGAGGAACAACCGGCGCGGAACGCCTGATGCGCTGCCGCTGCTAGGAGTGCGGGGGCCCCTGCCGGCCTGTCCGGCGCTGCCAAGCGGTAGCGCTGGGGTTCGCCGTGCCAGGAGTACGCGACGAGGCGGAGCGCGAACCTGGTTGTGACGAAGTACGAGTGGCGAGCCGGACGCGCCGCCAACAGGGCAGCACGGGTCGCACTGGGTGGTGGGTCGGGCAGGTCAGACAGAGAATCGCGGGAAGCGGAAGCAGCTAGGGAAGCAGTAGCCATGGCGATGCGGCGACTAGGTCAGATTCTTGTCGATCTCGGTTTTATCACCGACGATCAGCTCGAACTGTTGGTCGAAGAACAGCAGGGACGGCCCGGCGAGCTGATTGGCAAGATCGCCGAGAGCATGGGCCTGGTAACCGACGAGCAGGTGGCCCAAGCCTTGGCCGAACAGATGGGCCTGCAAGTTATTTCGCTAGCCGATACGGTGATCGCCCCCGAGGTGCTCACCCAGGTTAGCGAGCCGATGGCCAACCTGTATCGCATCGTGCCGATCGCCTTTCGCGACGACCAATTGACCATCGCCACCAACGATCCGCAAAAAATCCAGATTCTGGACGAGCTGCGCAATTTCCTGGGGTACACCATCCGGGCGGTGGTGGCTACCGAGCGCGATATTACCCAAGCCCTGGGGCGCTATTACGCGGCCGAGCAAGAGGCCACGGTCGAATCGATCGTAGATGAAATCGAGCAAGATCAGGATCTGAAAAAGGCCGCCGAAGCGCTGATCAAAGAGGGGCCGATCGACCTGACCAGCGCCGAGAATCTGGCCGACAGCGCGCCGGTGCGCAAGCTGTTGAACATGGTGTTGCTGCTAGCCATTCGCGATCATGCCAGCGACATCCACTTCGAGCCCTTCGAGGACGAATTCAAGATTCGCATCAAGGCCGACGGGGTGCTGTACGAAATGGTTCCCCCGCCCCGGCACCTGGCCTTTGCCATTACCACCCGCATCAAGGTGATGGCCAACCTGGACATTGCCGAGCGACGGCTGCCGCAAGATGGCCGCATCGAGCTTTCCGTGGGAGGCCACCCGGTCGACCTGCGTGTGAGCGTGCTGCCAACGATCTTCGGCGAGAGCGTGGTCATGCGGGTGCTCGACCGGTCGGTGGTCAATCTCGATCTGCGCTCGGTGGGAATGGACGCCCGCACCCTGCACGACTTTCGCGAGGTCATCAAGCGGCCCAACGGCATCGTACTGGTGACCGGTCCGACGGGTTCCGGAAAGACGACCACGCTCTATTCGGCGCTGTCCGAGTTGAACGACATTCGCGACAAGCTGATTACGACCGAAGACCCCATCGAATACGACATCGACGGCATCGTGCAGGTGCCCATCGATTCGAGCATCGGCAATACATTCGCGCAGTGCCTGCGGGCCATTCTGCGGCAGGACCCCGACCGGATTCTGGTGGGAGAGATTCGCGATATTGAAACCGCGCAGATCGCGGTGCAAGCATCGCTGACGGGTCACATGGTGTTTAGCACGCTGCACACCAACGACGCACCCGGCACGGTCACGCGGATGCGCGACATGGGTGTGCAACCGTTCTTAATAACCGCTACGGTCGAGGCGATTTTGGCGCAGCGCTTGGTGCGGCGGGTGTGCGCCCAGTGCCGCGAGGAAACGCCCCCCAGTTCCGAGCACTTGCTCGAGTTGCAATTGTCGTCACACGACCTGTTGGGCAAGAAGTTTTATCGCGGCCGGGGATGCGATGCCTGCAACCACACCGGCTACAAGGGGCGGTTGGGCTTGTTCGAGTTGATGATCATGAACGACGACTTGCGCGACATGATCATGCGGAATGCCACCACCGACGAGCTGCGCGAAGCCGCCCGGCGGTTCGGCATGGTCACGTTGCGCGAAAACGGGCTAAGCATGGCCTACGAAGGGGTCACCACCATCGAGGAAATCGTACGCGAGACGATTCAAGAAGGTTGACCCACGATCGCCCCGCGCGCTACGCGGTGGGGATTTTACCGAGGAACATTCGATGCCGACCTACCTGTTTGAAGCCACCGACTCTACCGGGCAAGAGATCAAGGATGTGATCGACGCCACGAGCGAGGCCGAAGCCCAGGCGACGATTCGTCAGATGGGCTACTACATCACCAAGCTCACGGTCAAGAAACAGCGTAAAAGCTCGTCCGACAAGGCCAAGGGCAAGGCCAAGGGCAAGAGCTTTGCCATCGGCGGTGTGAAGTCGAAGTTGCTCACCACCTTCACCCGGCAATTGTCCATCTTGCAAGACGCCGGGTTGCCGATCCTGCGCAGCTTGCGAATCCTCGAAGGGCAATCCAAACCCGGTCGGCTGAAGAACAGTTTGATCGACGTCTGCGAGGACATCGAGTCGGGCTCGACGCTGTCCGAGGCGATGGGTAAGCAAACCAAGTGCTTCGACCGCCTGTACGTGAACATGATCAAGGCGGGCGAGGCGGGCGGTGCCCTGGAAGTGATCCTGCAACG
>CAYSXM010000539.1:0-3962 GCA_964434905.1 uncultured Pirellulales bacterium
GGTTCGACGATTGCCACCAGTGTACTAACGCGAGAGGGAACCTTGGCATGGCCAGGCAGTCGAACTTGCGGAATTCCGCCGACAGCCGATCTCGCGCGGCATGGTCGCGCGGCGCCCCGGTGATGTTGGCCTTGGTGCTGTTGGCGGCGGCCACGGGCGTGGGGCTTCGCCGCGCGGTAACCCGGCCGGCACCGTTGTTTGGCATTCCGACCCGCGATTATCAATTTGGCGAGCGATCGGCCTTGGCTTCGATGTTGAGCATGCCGGTGGTCGAGGTGCTGCGGGTGAACACACCGCGCGGCGCGAAGCGCGTGAAGACGTTTCAGTTTAAAGACCCCCAATTGCGAGTCGACCACTGCGAGATCTCCGGCGTGGCGCTGCAACTGTTCGACGATGGGACCTATGTATTGTCGCTACGCGCGGCGCAGAACGAAGGGTTTGTAGCCGCGGGCCAGAGCGCGGGCGGCCCGGAAGTGGAACTGGCCGCCGAGCAGACCCAGGTAGAAGAAGGGGTGGATCGACAACTGACGCGCACCGAAGCACCCAGCGGGCGGCACTTGTTGCGGAATGAATTCCACTTACAGCTACTGTTGTTCGGAGCCTATTCCCAGGACGAGCCTCCGACCGTCGGAGTGGGCAAACCGGTGATCGTGCAGTTGGCGCCCAAACCCTTCTTCGTGGAACGCGGGCGGATTGAGAATTATTACAGCACCGGCTGCATCCACGGCGTGCGGCGATTCTTCGAGATGTTCGAACGCGCAGAGTTGCAGTTTTCCTACCGATAATCGGATCGCGGCGCCAGAGGGCGTTGAAATGGTTATGCGTTGCCAAACGGGAATGCGAATGACGGCGCTGGTGTGGCTGTGGGCAGCAGCATGGCTGTTGACGGCAGGCATGGCGCGCGCCGAAACACCGGCGCCAGCCGTGCCACCGCACCTGGAGATCGAGGTGTTGGACCCCAACGTCGACGCCGAGGGGAACCCGGCAGTACGGCTGGTGCCCCAGACCGACGGCACCACGCGGGTCGACATTCCGCCCACCGTGCTGGTGCACCGCTACTTCTATACAGGCAACCGATCGTTTCAGGCACAGTTGTTGCGCGGCGGGCCATCGATTGTAGTGGTCAACCATCCGCGGACTGGCGAGCGGTGCTATGTGCCGGTGCAAATGCTGCCCGGCGCGCCACGGGTGACCTATCGCGAGCATGAGATCGAATACGACTATGGGCACCATGCGGTGAGCGTGCACTTTGGCCGGTGGGGCGTGCCCAAGGTCACCTATCGTAACGGTCGGGCGGTAGGCACCAGGGCAGTCGCAGCCGCGGCTGCAGTCGGCGGGGCGGGCGTGCAACTAGCAAGCCACGCGGGGCTGCCGACCGCGATGCGGGGAACTGCCGAGGGAGCCAAGCAGGCGGTAGTGGCCGCGGTGGGCGGACTGCGAGAGACAAGCAAGATGGCGCTGACGCCCGTGGTCAACGCGCTCGGACTGTTGCCCTTTGGCAATGCCGTGGTAAGCGGCATGCAAAACTCGGGAGAGCAGGCGGCAACCGCCAAGCGCGATGCCGCGGTGACACACGCGGCGGCGCTCAAACGGCGAGCGGAACAATCGATTCCCACGCTGCGCTAGCGCCCCGGCACAGACAGCTTGGCAAGTTGCGGGGGCGGCGGGTGCGGGGGGGCGCTGACGCCGGGCACCTGCTCAGGCGGTCATTGCGGCCAGGTCGGCGGGTTGACCTTCGCTGTTCGATTGCCACCAACGGGCGGCATCGCTGGCGCACCACCGCCGGGCGTCGGCACAGTCGTCGAGCGCCGCACGCAGCGTGGCGACATCCTCGAATCGGTCGCTAGGTCGCTTGGCCAGGCACCTCAATACCACCGCCGACAGATCGTCGGGGATGCCCGGGGCGATCTGAGCCGGAGGCACCACGGGGTCGTGTGCGTGGGCAAAGAGCACCTTGAGCGGAGTGTCGCGGACAAACGGAGGCTGCCCCGTGAGCAAAAAATACATCACGGCGCCCAACGAGTAGATATCGCTGCGCGCGTCGGGGTTGGTCTCGCCAAGTGCCTGTTCGGGCGACATGTACAACGGCGAACCAGTGATGGCGCCGTCGAGTGTCAGGTGGTCATGCTCCATAACGGGCTTCACCAGACCAAAATCGAGCAGCTTGGCCACATCGAAAACACCACCACGCAGGGCCGCAAAGATGTTTCCAGGCTTGATATCGCGATGAATCATTCCCTGGCCATGGGCTTCGGCCAAGGCATCGCAAGTTTGAGACAACAAATGAATGACACGGGACGCCGGTATCGGACCATAGCGGTCGACCAGCGCGCTCAGGCTTAAACCCGGTAGGTACTCCATGACATAGTAGAACGTGCCGTCCGATGTGCTGCCGTAGTCGAAGATCTCGATGGAGTTCCAATGCGAAAGTTTGGCCGTGGCGCGCACCTCGCGCTCGAAACGAGCCAGCACGCGGGGGTCGGCAGCCTGGCCTGGCCGAATTAACTTGATAGCACAGGGGCGCTTGAGCAGTTGGTGTTCGGCCAGGTAGACCTCGCCCATGCCTCCCGCGCCGATCAATTCCTTGAGGTGGTACTGGCCAAGGCGTTTGGCCTCGAACGCCTCGCGGCGCAAAGTGCCGATGCTATAAACGCCATAGGCGGCCGCGACCCAGGAAATGATCATGAACAACGAAGTATCCACCAGATTCATGAGGGGGTAATATTCGCGCACGGCGGCGCAATACCACTCGCTCCACAAGGTAATCGCCACGGGCGCAAGTGCGAACATGGATACATTGAGCGCGGCGCGACGCCAGGTGTTGGGAATGAATACGCTGTAAGTCAAGATGAGCGATAGCCAGGGCATGGCCATGCCACGCATGACCCACACCACCTGGTTGGCCGAATGCGAATGACAGGCACCCACGACCTGGCCGCACTGCAGGCTGACAAAAAACGCAGCCGGTACGCCGAAGATCACCAGCTCGTAGAAACGCAGCCGCGCCAGCGATTTGGGGCAGCGCACGCAAAGCACCACACTGGTACCCAACAAGGCCACGGTCATCGCGACGTGAAAGGCCTGGTTCCAAGGGTCCTGATCGAACTGCAGATAGCCGGCCAGACCAAAGCGCCACACCGCAAAAGCGAGCGATCCGCCCCCCAACACCAGGGCCGCAGCGCGAAGGCGAACCGCAAGCAGCGCGTGCAGCTCATGAGCCAGGCGCGGGCTCGATCCTTCGACCAGCGCCATGCGCGGCGGGCGCGGGGCCGAAGAGGATATGCCCGAAGGAGTGGTATCGATGGTCGGCTCGAGGGCCGACAGATCGATCTTGGAACGCACTACGCCGTCCATGGTGGTTATCGCCCATCTCAGACCTGGTATTAGATCGCTGCATTTTATACCGGGCGGGCGACGCCGACGATTCAGCTCCGGACAAGAAAAACCAGGCACCTGGTGGAGACCACCTCAGGATGCGCCAAACAACCACCCATTGGAGGGGGCGCGTGGCGGGAGGAGGGGCAGGAGGGATTGCCGTGCAACCCGATAGCGGCTGGGGCAGTCCAGACAATCGGCCGCATTACAGGTTGGGTGGAAATCTGGGGCTAAGCAACTTGCCCGTCGCGTGCGACACGGGGAACCGCCCATGTCCCGAGGGCCAATCGGGAGCCATCTGGGCAGGCGTGGAACAGAGCGTGCTGGTTACGCCGCACGCTTGCGAGAACCGCTCCCCGCCAGCGCGACGACATCGGCCGGGCGAAGCCGATGCCAGTTGTCGGTGGAAATTGGCAGCGGCGCCAACGTTGTGTCGAGAAAGACGACCGCCTCGGGAGCCAGGACTCGAGGCAGGTAGAACCAAGCGCGTTCCAGGGCCGCGCGTTCGAGCGAGCCCGAGATAATTACTAGCTGGGTTGCGGTCTATCCGTTGGCTACTCGCACCAGCGCGGTGTGGGGGTCTCCCG
>CAYSXM010000540.1:0-3962 GCA_964434905.1 uncultured Pirellulales bacterium
GAAACCGCCGTGGCGGGCTTCCAGAAGCACACCACCCAGGCTCAAGCCAACCCCGACGCCACGGCCCCCTGGAAACAGTTGGGACAAAAGTGGCACTTCAGCCGCCGCGGTTTTCCACCCGGTAAGAAGGTGGCCTGGGAGCCGGTGGTGCTCGAAGAGCTGTGCGCCCTGTTGGCCGAAACGGCCCCCCAGGCAGAGTTTCTCTGGGCCAACCAGCAGGTGGTGCATGTCAAGGTGCCTGGCCAGAGCGAGGCCTGGGCGGCGATCTATACCAAGCGCCGCGCAGCGGTCGACTTGGTGTTGGCCGGCCCCAAGGGGCGGTTCGCACTAGGGCGTGTGGCCGGGTTGGGTAGCGATCGCGAGTTACAGGCCGATCGTACCGACAAGGACCTGGTCAAGCTGCAGTTCCAGGCTGCGGCCGACCTGGCACGCGGTGACCTGGCCGAATTCTTGCGTGAACACCTGAAACAGGCAGCGCCTCGTACGGCCCGCTAGTCTGCAGCGCTTAGGAGCCTGTCGTGATCGAACCCAACAGCCTGCTACCGCCGCGGTTTCTATTTCGCTTCGCGGCGCCGTGCTTGTACAGCGACACGGTGGTGAAGCCACGCGCCGGCCACTGGAGCGAAAAGGGCCTGGCCCTGGGCCCGAAATTCCGACTGCCATGTTGGACCATCTTCGAGGGGGTGGAGCCCTGGGCCGAACTGCGCGCCGCCTGGAGCGAACAGGGGCTGGCACTGGCGCTGCGCGTGTCGGGCAAGCGCCAACCAGTGCGGAGCGACGAAAACCGCCCTTGGCATTCCGACGGGTTGCAATTGTGGATCGACACCCGGGCCACGCACGACGTGCATCGGGCCACGCGGTTTTGCCATCAGTTTCTGGCGCTGCCGGGTGGCGGTCCGCGGCAGAGCGAAGCGACGATCGAGCAGTTTTTCATCAATCGCGCCAAGGACAACGCACGGCGCGCGGTGCCGAGCGAATTGGCGGTGCGCGGCGAATCGCGTGTCGACGGCTACGTGCTCGAGGTGTTTTTGAGCGCGACGGCCTTGGGCGGCTTCGACCCCGCGGAACATCCCCGGTTGGGTTTTCAATACGCGGTGATGGATTTCGAGTTGGGCGAGCAAACGTTCAACTGCCCCGTGGGGTTCCCCTTTCGCGAAGACCCCAGCCTGTGGGGCCAGTTGGACTTGGTACGGTAAGTGTTTTTGCCGAGCGCACGAACCGCGCCAGATGGCGAGTGCCTTGCCGCTTGGGTCGTTTGGGGTAGCGCTGGTGTACGTGTCAAGGCACCGGCGGGCCGAACATCGACCACAGCGCGCCCGCCGCGAGAATCAGCATCAGCCAGCCCCAACTGCCCTGGCCCCGGCGCACCGCCGCCAGGCCGCCGCCGATCCAGCCGCCAATGGCCGCGGAGTAGAGCGTGCCGGCCACCGGGGCTTGCCAGGCCACGAGCAACGCGGCCAGCGCCGCCCCCAGCAGTGCGCCCCGCGCGGCTCGGAAAGAAGTGGCCCACAGCCACACGGCCAGCGGCAGGCACCACAGCGCCAAGCCCCACCAGGCCGATGTCGGCAAGGCGCGCGCCGCGGCACACACGGCCGCTACCATGCTCAGCGCCACGAACGCTGCGCGAACGGTAAACTGCGGCCGCCAGCGCGAGCCGAGTGGTACCGGTTCGTCGTCGGCCTGGGGACCCTGAGCCATGCGCGCTCTCGAAGTGTGTCTGGCCTGTTGCCGGCTACGGCGGGGCTCAGCCAGCTCGCTGCCGCGACGGTTCGACCGCCTGCAGTCGTTCGTCGACGGCGGGCCACACTCGGGCGGCAGACAGTTCGCCAAAACAGTGACAGGTGGGGCAGGTGCGTCGATAGCTGGCCGCACAGCTCACCTGGGTCGCGATCGTCTGATGCGTGGTGCCGTGGGGGCCCGCGCGGCCGGGGCTGGTGCAAGTGAACAGCGCCACGACGGGGGTTTCCATGGCGGCGGCCAGATGCATCGGCCCGGAATCGTTGGCCAATACCAGGTCGGCTTCGGCCAGCACGGCGGCCAGTTGCAACAGGTTGGTGCGGCCCGCCAGGTTGACCGTGTTACCAGGGTCGAGTTGACGGGCCAGGTCGCCACACAGGTCTTCCTCGCCCGGCCCTCCGACCAGCACCACGCCGGCGCCCCGAGCGCGCATGGCTTGCCGCGCGACCTCGGCGAACTGCGCGACGGGCCAGCGTTTGGTGGCCCACAGCGCTCCGGGATGGATGGCCAACCGCGGGCCAGTGAGCCGGGCCAGTTCCTGGCGGGCCCAGGCGCGGTCGGCGGGGCTAAGGCCCAGTTGTGCACGGGGCGGCTGTCCAACGCACCCCAGGGCCTGGGCCAAGTACCAATAGCGCGGCACGGCGGCGACGATCTCTGAGGGGACCTGAATGCGGTCGGTATAGCACCAGGAGGCACCCTCGCGCGCGGTGGCGAAACCCACGCGGCGCGGCGCGGAGGTGGCACGTGCCATCAGTCCGCTGCGCAGCAAGCCTTGCAGATCGATAACCAGATCGAACCGGCCGGCACGCAGTGTGCGCGCCAGGTCGAGCGCGGCGCGCGCGCGGCGCCACCCGCGCGCTGCACGATCGAAGGGAATGACTTCGTCGAGTTGCGGGTGCCTAGCGAGCAGCCCAACCAGCGACCGGTTTACCACCCAGGCCAGGTGCGCACGTGGCCAGCGGGCGCGCAGCCCTGCTAACACCGGGAGGGTTTGGACGACATCGCCAAGCGCGCTGGGTTTCACCAGGCACACGCGGTGGGGGTCGAGCGACAAGAGTGGCGGCAGTTGCGGGGTTGGCATCGGGTTCCCAGCGGAAAACTGGTGCTAGGAGTCATGGCTGGCCCGTCCGGCCGAGATGGTCTCGCTTCGCACTGGCCACCCGCACGTCGCACTCGCCCGTGGCACCGGCAGCGCTTGCCCGAGGCACCGGATGCACTAGCCCGTGTCACCTGGCCGCTAGGCGGCCGGAGCGTTGAGAATTTGTTCGGTTACATATCGCAAGATGTCGCGTACCGAGATCACCCCCTGCACCTGGTCGCCTTCGACCAGGGGGACGTGGCGATAGCCGCCCAGGTCCATTTTGTGCAATGCAAAGGCGATTTTGTCGTCGGGCGCCAAGGTTTCGGGGGTGTGGGTCATGAACTCACCCACGGGCCGTTCGAGCAAGAGCTGGTAGCGGGGGCCGAGGCGATTCACGGCATCGCGTTCGCTGAAGATGCCCTGCACCCGGCCTTCGAGGGCAACCACGACACAACCGATGCGTTGACTGACCAGAATTTCGAGCACCTTGCCGATCGTGGTTTCGGGTGCCACGACCAGTGCCCGGCGGGGGCGCAGGGCGCGCAAGCGGTCCTTGATAATTCGTTGCTCGGCCAGCGAGGCCGGGCGGGGTTTGCTCAGATCGGTCAACGAGTGCAGGCACTCGTCGCAGACATCGACCCCTTCGATGTATTCGTGACCACAGAACGGGCAAGTGTTCATGTCACGTCCCAGGTATCGCCCGACGCAAACAGCGCGGCCAGGTCGCCGTCGCCTTTTTTCCCTCGGGCTTCGGAAATCTGATCGTTCAACAGATCTTCGTAGGTGGGGCGTTCGACACAGCGGAAGACGCCGATCGGCTCGGGAAATTCGGGGTGACGCATGCGGCTGAGCAGATAGGCCAGGCTGGGCTCGGGGGCCCGTTCGTCGTGGAACAGCAAGTCATCTTCCTTGACGCCCTTTCCCAGTTCGACCACTTCCGGGTTCATGCCGTTGAGCCGAATTCCCTTGTCGCGGTTTTTTCCGAAGATCAAGGGTTTGCCATGTTCCAGTTCGATGACGTTCTCGGGCTTCTGGTCGCGGTCCGAGGCATATTCGAACGCGCCGTCGTTGAACACATTGCAATTCTGATAGACCTCGACGAACGAAATTCCCTTGTGCTCGGCCGCGCGCTGCAACGTGTGGC
>CAYSXM010000541.1:0-3949 GCA_964434905.1 uncultured Pirellulales bacterium
TACCACGCCCAACTGGCCGCGCAGGTCGAAACGCCAGCACAGGTCTGCCCGCTGTGCGCCGCCGGTCTTCCCTTCACCGAGCGGACCGTCGTCGGCGCCATCAGCCAGACCATCGATGTCGGCGCAAATCACCTCGCCCCGATTCGTTAAATAATAGGCTCGCCCTTCGGCAATCGCCGGGCTGGAACACACGCCCTGGAGCGCCCAATCTTGGCTGTTGCCTTCGGCCAGTTTGGGGTGGCAATCTTGCCACAAAAATGTGCCGTCTTCCGCGCGAAAGCACATCACCACGCCCTGGTCGCCCGTCACCTGGGGGTCGCGAGGGTGTTCGTTGTTGGTGCCTACCAGGACCACTCCCTCGGCGGCCACGGGGTTGCCATACGCATTGTCGCCCAGCGCGGCGCTCCACAGTAAATGCCGCCCTGGTTGCGCAGACACCTGGTGGGGCAAACCCCGTGCGGTCGGCTGCGCCATGTTGCGGCCGGGACCACCGCCCCACTGTGGCCAGTCTTGTCCGCGCGCCATGCCCTCCAGGCTTAATAACCAGAGTCCGCACCCGAGCGCCAGGCGTGTTCGCGTGCTGTGCGACATGACACCTCGAACGTGGTTGTGGTGCGGTGTGCGGGTTTCCGCTCGTGAATTGCGCGCGACCCAAGCGGGGAAGCGGTTCGCCGCAACGAGTCCCCGGGGGGCTGCACTGCAAACCATGGCGACTGAAACGCGCGGCGCCCCGCCGCCAGCGCACTGTACGTGCCGAGCCGAGTAATTCGACTTGCTGCTAGGAACCCGGCTGTTGGTTCTGCGCGGGGGGCGCCGACCCCAATTGCGACAGCACTTGTAGCACGCCGTTCAGGTGGGCCAGCCGAGGGCCAAAGCGATCGACGAATTCATTCAACAAAAACTCGCCGTCTAACAAACCGTCGGGGTTGTCGTTGATCTCGTCGGTCATCGAATCGAGAAACGAAGTCTGCACCCGGCTCAAAGCTTCGGCCGCCTTGCGACACGCACGAGACAATCCGGGGTTTGCCTGCCGCCACTGGCTCAGTTCCTGATTGCGCTGCCGCTGCGCCGCGCCGAGCTGCGAAACGACCTCTTCCAACAGCTCGTTTTGACGATCCTGAGCCTCGAGCATCTGTCGCAATAACTGGGTCTGCTCATCGGACCACCCGCCAGTTGGGGTAGGCGGAGAGTTCGCGGAAATATCGACCTGGGTAAACAGCGAGGCAGCAGGATGGCGTTCGGCAGTCATAACCTGGCGGAGCTCCCTAAGGCTGGTGGCAGGCTCCAGTATAAACAGGGTCTCGCGAATCCGTCGAGCATTCAGTGGCCGGATTCGGTTTTTGTTCGGGAAACGCCCCGCCGGATGCGCCGGCGCTGCCCCCCGACAGACGCCGGGCACCTGCACTGCTAGCACGGGGTTGAATGGTGTAATCAGGGGTCTTTTCCACCATGGCCACCGCCGCACCACGCTCCGCACGCCCCGCCGCGTAACGACTTACGTTCCGACCGTGGACTCACCCCTTGGAAACACGTTCAGCTAGTGCGCGGCGCCAGGCCAAGTCCAGGTTACTGCGGCGGCGGTCGAGTGCGCGATCCGCACAGCCTACCTGACTCGCCGCGGCGGTTTTGTCTACTCGAAAAATGGATCTTGCGGTGTGCGTTGGGTGAAGTTGCCGGGCGCGTCCCAGGAGATGCTCGACAGTACTGCGGAACATGCGACCAGAGGGGGGCTTGAGAAGGCGCGCCATCCACCGGGGCCCTCGTTCAAGTCGGCGTGCGCCCCAGTCCGATGCCATGCCTGGGCGGTCGTCGCCAGCCAGGCCAACGCAGGTGGGCCAAGCCTTGGCCGCTGCGCACCGGTGCCTCGCAATCTGTCGGTACGGCCCCAGAAACTCGAATCGCGTCAAGTAGGGCAGTCAAGGCATTCGGTACGGATGGCGCCAGGGCGGCCCAGTTACTCGGGGCACGCTGCAGACATCGTGAGGATCAGCATGGATGGTTCACCGCCAAAGATGCGAGCCAGTTTAGGGTTCTTAACGGTGGTGGAACACGCGCAGCATGGTCTGTTTGGGGGCTATTTGCTGCTCAACTTGGCTGGTCGCCCTTTGGAATTCCACTGCACCGCACCGCTCAAGCCCAGCCGCGCCCAAGAGATTCTGTATGGCCCGACGCTGCGCCCCTACCTGTTCGGCGAACAAATTGGTCAAGCGCTGCTTTCCAAGGCCAAAGCCCGGCCCTCGTTAATTTGTACCGATCGTGTGGCCGCCCTGGCGGTCCGCGAGTGGACTACCACGCCCGTGGCTCTGGTCTTGATCGACGAATCGACCTCGCACGATGTGGAGGATGCGGAGCCGACGTGCGCGGTGGCGCCGGACGAGCGGCGCTGGCGCATCGACGTGCCGCACGAGCGGCTGCCGACACTAGCCAAGTTTCGGCTGGGATCATCCGAACTGGGTGTGCCTACCATTCATTCCGCCGATCGCGACGCGGTCTTGGCGGCCATTAGCCCCGAACAGGTGGCCTGGAATTTGGCCGAACCCTTCGAACGCATTCGCGAGGCGATCGGAGAGGCGCAACGGGGCAGCCGATGACCGCCAAGGATCTCGGCGACACACTGTTCCCCTCGCTGCCTTGCGGGAGTCAAGATCTGGGAGCCTCGCCGCAATTGGTCTGCGGACTGAACGTGGCCGGAGGCTCGGTTGAGTTGCTGGTCGAGGTAGCGACTGCGACTAAGTTCCTGCTCGAGCCAGAAATGGGCGCCGGGTACCAGCAGCTTCTGGCGCATTCGTGGTCTGTGGATTTTTCGACCCGTGTCTGCTCGGTGCCGCTGGCAGCACCCCAAGTGGTCGCGCGCAGCTACGAGTTCCTTGAACCCGGACATTGCACCTGGGCAGTGTCCGACACGGCAACCAATCGTCCACCGGCACGGCCCAATCCGTTGCGCATCGCCGATGCCGACGCCTGCTCGCGGTCGGGGCCTTCCAGCCGCGCTCGCTGCACGCGCCTCCGCCCGCCGAGCGATGTGGTCAAGCTGGCAGATCGCTTGCTGTACGTCCTGCAGCCGCCGCTCGAAGCCTGGATGGCGGGCGAGGCGCTCGACCTGCCCGCCACGCCGTTTCCCTACCAACTAGAGGGGGTGGCCTTTCTGTATCCCCGCGAGGCGGCCGTGTTGGCCGACGAAATGGGGTTGGGCAAGACCATGCAGTGCATCACCGCGGTGCGGCTGTTGCTGCGCGCCGGCGAGGTGCGCGAGGTGCTCTTGGTTTGCCCCAAGCCACTGGTGGCCAACTGGCAACGCGAGTTCACGCGCTGGGCTCCCGAGATACCCATTGCGGTTGTCGAAGGCGATCAGGCCAAACGGCGATGGCAATGGCAACAGCGAGATGTTCCCTTGCGGATCGCCAACTACGAACTGGTGACCCGCGACCGCGACTGGATCGGCGACGGCGCCCGAGAGTTCGATCTGGTCGTACTCGACGAATCGCAACGCATCAAGAACCGCGGCAGCCATACTGCCCAGGTCGTGCGCTCGCTGCGGCGCAAGCGCAGTTGGGCCCTGACCGGGACACCCGTCGAGAATAGCTCGGAAGACCTGGTCGGCATTTTCGAATTTGTCTGCCCCGGTCTATTGTCCACCGCGCTCAAACTTCGGCGACTGGGAAAGCTGGCGGGGCAATATGTGCTGCGCCGCACCAAGGAACAGGTGCTGTCCGACCTGCCACCCAAGCTCATTCGCGATGCCGAAATCGAGCTCTCGGCACAGCAACAAGAATCGTACCGGCTGGCCGAACAAAGTGGAGTCCTGCGGCTGACGCACCTGGGCGATTCGGTCACCATCCAGCACGTGTTCGAACTCGTGCTCCGGCTGAAACAAATCTGCAACTTCGATCCGGCCACCGGCGAAAGCAGCAAGTTCGAGCGCCTGGCCGCCGATCTCGAGGAAGTCGTT